>JBMCEH010000028.1:0-11277 GCA_048620775.1 Candidatus Natronoplasma sp.
TTACTCGTTAAATCACAGATTTAGGAAGGTGACTTCTTGGACAAAGAGTTAAAAACTTTTATTTTCCTATCTTCCTGAATTTTTTCTCTACTACATCTAAAAGTAGAGTCAAAGATATCAATAATCTTTTATCTATACCTAGTTCCATTTCATCTTTGATCTGTAATTTGTAAACGTCTTTGAAGAGCGTAAGTCTCTGTTTACAGACTCCCACTTTTTCTCCATTATGATACAAATTGTATCTGTATGGTAACTTTTTCAGACCTTTGAAGCGTAGAGCTTCTTTGATCAGAGAATCTTCAACAGCTTTTCCGATAGATTTATTACCTTGGTCAAGAATTTTCCATTGTCCCAAAACTACAGATTTAGTCCAATTTCTATTCAGGTAGCCAATAATCTGCTCAGTCTTTTTATCGATCACTTCAAAGGAACCGGTAAAATCCAATAAGTTACGCTGCTTTACCCTGAAGATCTCTTCAGCCATATCTTCGTCATGGAAGACTCTCAGATCGCCCTTGATTTTGAGAGATTTCTCTTTAGAAAAACCGATTAGCTTTCTTTCACTGTCCTTAATATAATATTTATTACCCATAGAGAAAAATTTTTTCTCTATTATGTATTCGTCATCTGTGAATGAGGAAGTTTCTTGCACGTTCTATCACACTCTGTTCAACTAAGCAAGGTCTTATAAATCTTCTTCAAACTCTTCCGCCAATTCCTGCATCCTATCGGCGCTCTCTATGTATCCCGCTTCTTCAATTCTTTCGATCAACTGATCGAATCTTTCTTTTCCTCCAGCAGTGTTATCGGCATGGCAGATAATCTTCTCCTCTAAAGTTCGTGGAACGTAATCTTTGGGTGGAAGACCCTGATCCTCAGCTTCCTTCTTAGTTATGCCTCCTCCGATATGTCTTTCCACTATTTTAGCTAATTCTTCATCCCAACCCTCTTCTCTTATCAATCTAGCTCCTTCGATACCGTGTTCTACTCCATGGGTGACAGTTCTTCCGATGTCATGCAATATAGCTCCTGCAATAATTAATCTTAGATTACCTCCATAAGAATTTTGAAGGTGCAAAGCCCGATCAAGCACAGACATGGTATGGGTCAATAGGTCATCATCCATCCCGTTATCCCTAACGAATCTAAAACACCTATCCGCCGTAGGTACCTTGGAATGATCGAGAACACGTTTTCCACTTTCCGATGGTAGAACACTGATATCACCTCCTTCCAACCTAGGAATAGTTCTATTATTATATCGATCAAGGAAAACCGCTAAGGAGGCCACCTCAGAGTGAGGTTGGGCTCCGACAGCAACATTATGATCTGCTATATCGTAAACTTTTCTAGGGACTTTTTCAGAACCCACGATAATCAACGGATTTCCGATCTCGTTTTTCTCGAAAAAACGTCCTATATCTTCACCGTACATCGTCAGATGGATAGTTTCTCCATCCCATTCTTTTATGAGTGCCTCCCATTCTTTTTTCTCTTCGACGCTGAAATCACCGCCAAACCTATCTGCAACGTCTTCTAAAGAATCTTTGATCTCATGGTTCAAATCGGGCATGTACATACTGTCAAGACCGAATGCTCTAGCGGTCAGACCGATATGGGTGGTCATCCTTTTATCGCGGTCTGGTCGATGACCCAATCTTAAGACTGCTCCCAAATATCTCACCAGGGTTCATTATCTTCTTCTGGAAATTTTTCGTCATCTAAAGTATCCTCTTCTTCATATCCACCAGTCCTCTCTTCAAAATCTCTCTCTATCTGACCTTCGTCATCACTTTCTTCCAGTTCCTCAAGATCTTCATCAACCTCAGACTCGGTTTCCAAAACTTCAAACTCTCCTTCACCGAACAATGGTAGAAGGACTCCTTTTGTTAGAGGGAGAGAAGAGGCTAAACCTAAAAGACCACTAGGTATGATGTATTGAAGGGATAAAATATCTACATAGTATGCACCGTGGAATATCACCCATCCGAACAGAGCGATCGAAATACCTGCCAACAGCCACCCAACAACATCGGGGACAAGTGTCATCTCAGAAAGTTGAAAAAAGATAGGTGCACCAAAACACACTAAAAGAGCTAAGGATGATAACAGAACTATAAAAGCATAGTTATCATAAAGAGGGATGACTGCATAGATAAAGAAAATAACAGTGATTATTATGGATATCCCAGACATCAAAGCGTATATTCCTTCAGAGAATTCTGAGAAAAGTTCATCTAAACTTTCTAGGTCCATTTTTATCATCTTCCTTTAACTTCTTCTATCCTATGTCCTTTATATTTCAATTTAACTGACCTTTTGACGAGTCCCTGCAAAGTTATCCCGCTGTAACCTATCTTTTTGCTGATATCATTGGCGAAGGTATCTCCTTCTTTAACCGATTCCAAAATCTGTTCTTCTATCTCTTTGAATTCATCTTCATCCATCATGGCCGCAAAAAGCACGTCACTTATCTCATCTATAGGCACTGAAGCGTCGATATGAACATCAGAATAATACGTGTGATAAGCTTTTTGGGTTTCCTTACCGGTATGCTGCCATCTTGTTTCAACCAGGTCCATCTTATCGAAGATCTGCAAGGTCTTCTTGCCTTCATCACCATATTTCTCTTCTATTTCTTCCTCAGTCTGCCAACCTTCTGCAAGATCAGTATAAACATCTTTCTTTATATTGGTACTAACGGCTCTAAGTATCGGAACCAATTCTGTCACGTCTTTGATGACTTTAACTCGACTCATGGTAGCTCTAATCCCTTATTACATGATAAAATTTAATATTTTCCTATAGACTATGTTTTTCCAACCTTTAAATTACGATTTCGAAGACTTAAATCTCTTTTCGCTCTTTTTATGAAGGTAGGTATACTTTCCACATCCTTAACTTCTTTTTTTAAGAATTTTATCATCTGTTTCCTGTAATGTACATCATATCTGATATCGTTCGATTCACATGCCTTTTTTACCTTATAGCAAAGCCTACCACCGGTAGAATCCCAATCCGTCAGGATTATGACCTTATCATGATCTTCTCTAAGTCCTTCTATTATCCTGAAGATGGTCTCTCCTTTTTTGATCCTGATTATTTTGCGCTCGATCCCCAAGCTTCTCAAAGCTTCTATATCTTTTCTACCTTCAACTATAATAGGAATCGATTTGTCCTCCTTTTTGATCTTTTCAAGTATATATATAACGCCTTCCAACTCTTCTTTCAACCTCATCTGTTTCCCTCATATATTCTTTCAATTACATCTATCAGTTTAGTCCTATCCACACCGTGAAAATACATCCTTTTACTTCTTGTAGTTTTCCCCCTAACGATCCTTACCTTTTTATCTGAGAGGTCTAGAGATTCAGCGAAGAACTTTATCAGCGCTTTGTTTGCTTCTCCATGAACAGCCTTTTCTTTTACTGAGACCTCCAGTTGATCACGCCATGGGTTGACCCCTGTAATTTCAGTACTGGGCGAATCAGGAGATATGTCAAGGTCTAGATAGACTCCTTCGTCACTCACCTCGATACATTCCAAGAGTTCTTTTTTCTCCATGCTTACATACTCCACAGTCTTAAATGTAAATGAAATTTACGTTAACCCATCCAAGTCTTCAACCTATATTAGAAATCGAATTATTATCTTCCACAGGATACATATCTTGTTCCCTTAAACCGGTGACTATTGACATCAGTTTTATTTTATTCTTACATTCATGGTCTATCCGAGCTCCGACTATAACGTTTGCTCTAGAATCGAGTTTTGAGGTCATCCTGCCCACTATATCATTCATCTTTTTCACGGATAAACTGTTAGAACCTCCAGTTAAATGGATGAGGGCTTTTTTTGCACCTCTATAATCTGCGTTGAGGAAAGGATTGCCCTCAGCATCCCGGACAACCTTTTCAGGTTCTTTACAATGTGCTTCTCCGGTCATCAATGTAGAATAGCTTCCACCCCCAAGAACGGAGCGAAGGTCGTTGAAATCCAAGTTGATCAATGATTGTCTCGTTATGGTCTCTGTCACGCTTTTAACAAGACTAGAGATCACAGAGTCCATCAAACCAAAACCTTGATCTATGGGCACATCAGGGCTGACTTCAAGGAGTTTATCGTTATCCAATATGATAGTAGAATTGGCGTAAGATTCTATTTTATGTACGCCTCTCCATGCCATCTCTTTGCGATTACCTTCTACAGAGAAAGGAAGGGTAACAATATCGATTACCATCGCCCCGCATCTTCTAGCCATCTCTGTTATAACAGGGGTCGCCCCAGTTCCAGTCCCACCGCCCAAACCAGTAGTTAAAAATACTAGATCTGCGTCTGAGAATAAGTTTTTAAATCCACCACAAGCCGATTCAGCACATTCCTTACCTACAACAGGATCTCCACCTGCACCTCTTCCAAGATTATGTGACCTACCTATAAGCATCTTTTTATCTGCCTTTTTGTTCTGGAGATGTTCTTTGTCAGTATTCACAGCTACGGTTTTAGCTCCGTGAACACCGATTCTGCTCAATCTATCTATACTATTGTTTCCACCGCCACCTACGCCTACCACATATATGTTTAGATCCGTAGAATCCTGCTTATTCTTTCCGGCTTTTTTTCTCCTAATCATAGAGCTAACCCGACATATTTTTTTATTAAATACCCAATACGGATTCATCAAACAGTTTTCAATCTTCCTGCTCCATTACCCTCTTGTACTCCTTTATCTTCTCTCTTACATATTCTCTTACAGCCGTTCTAATCGCATCGTCTACATCAACAGAGTCACCCCTCTCGACTAGGTTTTCGATCTCTCCGACTTTTTGTTTAGGGAGGTCGACTGTAACTTTCGAGATATGATCGGGAGCATTTTTATTTTTGATGAATTCCTTAATAGAAGCTCTTATAGCCTCTGAGAGTGATGAAAATGAACCTTCTTCAACCAGTTCATCTAACTCATCCGCCATCTCTTCGGGTATTCTGACAGTTATACGTTTTGTGTCCGACACTTTAGGCCCACCTTGATTTATTTAGTCCGACGTATATCTCCTATACGTCAGACAAATACATAAACGTTATCTATACTTATAAATATTTCGGAAGATGTCTTATATTATTTCTAAGATATTCAAAATATAGTGGAAGTTGTAACTTTTTTAACCAAAGTTCCAACATCCACATCACGAGGAATACCTTCCGAGCGAGATGAGGATGACAAATCCTCTGAGACTAGTAAAAGACACTAAAAGGTACAAAAAGTCGTGTCTTTAACTATAAATGCTAACTATTCGTATATCCAAGTCTCTTCTACTCTGCTGTATTCCTGATATTCTTTTTTTTCAAAAAAGATATCTAGTTCTCGTTCAGCACTTTCTTTAGAATCTGCAGCGTGAACTATGTTTCTACCCACGTCGAGTCCGTAATCCCCTCTTATAGTCCCAGGATCCGCCTCTTTAGGATCGGTCGCTCCCACCATGTCCCTTATAACTGAGATCGCTGAATCCCCGCTGACAGCCATTACAACAACAGGACCCGAAGTTATGAAATCCAAGAGGGGTTCGTAAAAATCCTTTCCCTTGTGTTCTGCATAGTGTTCTTTTGCCTCTTGCTTGTCTATCTGCATCATCTTCATCGCGTCGATACGCAGCCCCTTATCTTCGAGACGGGAGACTACCTTTCCAATCAGGCCTCTCTGAACACCATCGGGTTTTACCATCAAAAAAGTCGTTTCCATCTTGATACCGCCCTAATCGGTCTTTTTCAATATCCTTTTCTTACCTTCCTCTTCTTTCTCTTCTTCCTCTTCTTCCTCAGGTCCTTTTTTGCGATAGGTCTCTATAGCTTTGTTCTGAGCGTATCTCCTAGTCCACTTTATTTCCCTCGCCGTTCTGTCGAGTTGAAGAAGGTTCTTACGACACTTGTTCGAGCAGAAATGGAAAACTTTACCTGTGTTCTTTATGTGCTGTTTTCCAGTTCCTGGTTCTATTGGTTCACCGCAGAAAGAACATTCTCTTCTTTCAGGCATCTTTATCTCACCCCGATATCTTTAGCTTCTCTTGCCGTTTCTCTCAGCATGAGTATGTCCCCTTTCTGAACTGGACCCATGACGTTCCTAGTGATTATCCTTCCTTCGTCTCCTCCCTTAAGGACTCGGACTTTGACCTGGGTAGCTTCGCCAGTCATGCCAGTACGACCAACGATTTCGACAACTTCTCCAGGAATACTATCTTCTGAAGCCATTTTGAAACTCCTCTCTATTAATTATTGGTATACGATTATTTCAAATCTTCAAGTTCCTTTTTCAAGTCTTCTAACATCTGCTCTCCATCACCTGGATCTACGATAGCCACTGAAGCCGAAGGCGCATCGATTCCTGATGCGGCTCCCAGCTCTTCTTGGGAGGGAACATAAGAATAAGACACGTCCTTTTCTTCGCAGAGGAGGGGTAGATGAGCCAATATCTCTGGAGGATTCACATCTTCCGCCAGAACGGTCAAAACCGCCTCGCCTCTTTCGACATATTTCGTTACCTCGTTCGTGCCTTTTCTCACATCTCCCGTATCCCTAGCTATCTCTACTGCCTCGTACGTCTTGTCCACCAGTTCATCGGGAACCTCAAAGTTCACATAAACTTTATCTGCCATTTTAATTCCACCTCATTTCGGACAGGAAAACTGTCCACACATTTCATCGGTTTGAAGTGTACCCTCTTACTCAAGGTATAGTATAAAAAACTTTTTGCGGCGGGATCTCTTCAATCTAATACGATACCTGGTTTGCCCGGCTCGGCTCTTCCGGCTTTTTTGAGGTTTATCTTCTCGGCTTTAGCTACCTTGACTTCAGCCTCAAACTCTTCTTCCAGCCGTTCCTTGATCTGGCCCAAAACTGAGTTCTCAAATCCGTAATCGACGTACCTATCCAATATCTTGCCCGGATTCTTTACCGCTTTTTGAGCTATCTCACTCAATTCTTTCTTTTTTTCTGGAAACCTAGGACCCAATTCACTCATTATAATACCGATATTTGGTTTATCCATCTCCTCTATCAAAGCTTGGATCTTTTGGAAAGCCTCGTATTTCCATTCTTCTGCGACTATCACCTGGATAGAACTAGGTTCTCTTTCAGTTATATTTTTGATATGGATGATATCCTCTCTCAGATCATGAAATAGTTGCTCCCCTCTTTCAGCTTCTTCGTCGATTAACGAAACTTTAGATTCCGGCCAACCGCCTTCATTGATCAGTTCTTCATTACCTAACTCCGCCCACATCTCTTCACTCAAATGAGGAATAACAGGATACAGCATCCTAACATAGGTCTCTAACCCTCTGTGAAATATCTTTAATTTTTCAGATGTATCTTCACTTTCCTCTCTATACTTCAAAAGTTCATCAAAATAATTCTCTATCCTTTTCAATCCGTCGCTTATCTTGAAGTTCTCTATATCTTCAGCTATTTCATCCACGATGCGTTGAGTTCTAGAGATGATATACTTATCTCTAAGACTGCAGTTTTCAAGATCGATATCATCTGAGGTCGATGTCTCCTCACATCTTTGGACTGTCTGCCAAACTTTTCTCAAGTATTCGAATTTGGACTCGATACCTTCATCGCTCCATTCGAATTCTCTTCTAGGATCTGCAGCTGAAAGGATGAAGTACCGAGTGGTATCTGCTCCGTATTGCTCGATCATGTTTTCCGGATCAACAATATTACCTTTGGATTTGGACATCTTCTCATCGCCGAGTAGGACCATACCTTGGGTGAGCAGTCTTTTGAAAGGTTCTCGCATCTCGCACATCTCCATGGCGTTCAGAACTTTCACGAAGAATCTAGAGTACATGAGATGTAATATGGCGTGTTCTATACCTCCTATGTACTGATCAACTGGCATCCATCTATTCAAGTCTTCTTGATTGAATGGTGCATCATCAAAATCAGGGGAACAATATCTCATGTAGTACCACGAAGAATCCACAAAAGTGTCCATGGTATCGGTTTCTCTTTCCGCATTTCCATCACATTCTGGACATTCTGTTTGTAGAAAACTTTCATCTTTTTCAAGGGGATTACCGGCCACATCTATATCTATATCGGTAGGAAGTTCAACGGGCAGTTCCTCTTCCGGGACTGGTACTGTACCGCAATTATCACAGTAAACTACAGGTATAGGAGCACCCCAGTATCTCTGTCTCGAGATCAGCCAGTCTCTCAACCGGTAGTTAACTTCTCTAGTTGCCTTTCCTTCATCCTTGAGATCATCAATTATCTTTTCTCTCGCTTCTTCCGAATCTATACCATTGTAATCCTCAGAATTGATCAAGACACCTTCACCTTCATATGCCCTATCTAGGTCTTCAATACTCTCTTCTTCAGGTTTCACCACAGGTATGATCGGAAGGCCGTGTTCTTCCGCAAATTCGTAATCTCTCTGATCGTGAGCGGGGACTGCCATTATAGCGCCGGTCCCGTATGTTTCCAAAACAAAATCTGCGATATAGATAGGTATCTCTTCATCATTTACAGGATTAACAGCTTTTTTACCGGTAAATATACCTTCTTTACCTTTCTGTTCTCTTTCGCTGGCCTTCAATCTTTTAGCTCTTTTGACGAACTCTCTTATATTCTCGTTCTTCTCCGCTAGCTCTCCTGATATGTCATGTTCCGGAGCTAATACCATGAAAGTGCATCCGAAAAGGGTGTCCGGTCTTGTAGTATATACTGGGATCTCTTTTCCTTCTTCAGTTTCAAATATGATCTCTGCGCCTTCACTTCGGCCTATCCAATCCTTTTGCATCTTCTTTACTTTTTCAGGCCAATCTTCCAGTTCCTCTAGATCTTCCAGCAACTCGTCAGCATAATCAGTTATCTTGAAGAACCACTGGTCGAGATCTTTCTTTTCAACCAAAGAATCACATCTCCAGCATCGTCCTCCTTCAACCTGTTCGTTAGCTAGAACGGTTTCACACTCGGAACAGTAATTGACTTCTGCCTCTTTTTTGTAAACCAGGTCTCTCTCTAAAAATTTTAGGAAGAACCACTGGTCCCATCTGTAATAGTCTTTCCAGTGAGAAGCAACTTCACGATCCCAGTCATAGGAAAGTCCCAAAGAATCCATCTGTTCCTTCATATTGTCTATGCATCTCTTGGTCCACTCTTCTGGACTGATATCATTATCTATGGCGGCATTTTCTGTTGGTAAACCGAAGGAATCCCATCCCATGGGATAGAGGACATCATAACCTTTCATCCTTCTAAACCTTGCGATAGAATCACCGATAGAGTAGTTCCGCGTGTGACCCATGTGAAGATTGCCTGAAGGATATGGATACATCTCTAAAAGGTAGTATTTTGGTTTCTCTGAATCTTCATCCGGTTTGAATATGCCGGCTTCTTTCCAGCGTTTTCTCCATTTTTTTTCGGCTTTTTTCAACGTGTTTAGGAACGATGCCATGGTTCTTGGAGTTAAGAGATGGTATTTTAATATTTTACCAAAAAGGACTTCGATTTAACAGAAACAGTACAAAAAAATTATAGTTTGTCAAGAGATTAGGTTGCAATATGAACGGCTGGTGGAACAGGTTAGCTAGAGTGGATCTTACAACACGCGAAGTCACCTATGAAAAAGTCGGTGAAGATATTCTCCACGAGTTCATAGGAGGCAGAGGTCTAGGTATTCGATTGTTAGTGGAAGAGATAAGTCCTGATATCGATCCTCTAGAGGAGAATATTCTGGTCTTTGCTGCAGGTCCTCTTACCGGAACTTCTGTACCAACCTCTGGTAGATTCTCTGTCTCTTCTAAATCACCTCTGACCGGTACAGTAGCGGATTCTAATGTTGGTGGTTCATTCGGCAGTGAATTCAAAAGGACGGGGTTGGATGCTTTGATAGTTGAAGGAACTTCCCAAGAGCCAGTTCGATTGAAGATAGATGAAGAGGATATAAGCATAACTAAAACTGATCTATGGGGATCAGAGACCGGCAAATGTTTGGACGAGTTAGACGAGAAGAGTGCGGTCATCGGCCCCGCAGGAGAGAACCAGGTCCTTTATTCTTCCATCGTAACTAACGGTTACCGCGTTTTCGGCAGAGGAGGCATTGGCGCCGTGATGGGGAGCAAAAGATTGAAAGCGATATCGGTAAAAGGCACTAAATATGTCTCCAGAGCTGACAAAGAGCTTCTTAAAGAACATGTGAAGAAAGCAGCTTCGAAGATCTCCTCTTCCCCAGTAACTTCTAGAGGACTCAAAAAGTTCGGTACTCCGATACTTGTCAATCTTCTCGCCTGGCTAGGGATGTTCTCCAAAAACAATTTTAGAGAAGCCGCTGACGAAGAAGAGGCTGAAAACCTCTCTGGAGAGAAGATGAAAGAGGAGATAGTGGAAGAACACGAAGGATGTTATGCCTGTCCGATAAGATGTGGACTGAAAACTAAAACGAAAAAAGAGAAAGGTAAAGGCCCAGAATACGAAAGTGTCTGGGCACTCGGATCGAACCTCGGAATCTTCGATTTAGAAGAGGTAGCAGAGCTGAATTATCTGTGCAATGAACTCGGTCTAGATACTATTTCCACAGGTGGAACCCTAGCATGTGCGATGGAGATGAGTGAAGAAAACATCTGGTCAAAAATCGACGGCTTCGGAGGGGAAGTGGAAGAGATATTGAACAAGATCGCTTATAGGGAAGGAGTAGGAGACGAACTCGCCGAAGGATCCAAGCGTTTGTGTAAAAAGTACGATTGCTCTTTCTCCATGACGGTCAAAAGTATGGAACTTCCTGCATACGACCCGAGAGGAGCTGCAGGTCAAGCTCTTTCTTTTGCAACATCCAATCGAGGAGGATGCCATCTTAGAGGATATATGATAGGGGAAGAAATATTTGGAGTTCCGAAGCTTTTCGACAGGTTCAAGACCAGCGGGAAAGCTCAACTTGTTAAAAGATCTCAGGAGAGAAACGCCTATCTAGATTCATTGATCGCCTGTAAGTTCTCCGCTTTCGCATTGGATGAAAATTTCTATTCAAGATTCATACAGAGCACGACCGGAGTAGAATATACTGTGAGCGATCTACATACGGTCGGTGAAAGGATATATGATCTGGAACGGCTGTTCAACGTCAAGGCCGGTTTTGATAAAAAAGACGATCGATTACCAGAACGGTTTTTTAATCCGCTGAAAGAAGGGGCTTCTGCAGATAACGTTTTTGATATAGGATCGATGATTGAAGATTACTACGAAGTGATGGGATGGGATGAGAAGGGGATACCTAAAAGA
>JBMCEH010000029.1:0-11114 GCA_048620775.1 Candidatus Natronoplasma sp.
CCCTTCTCCTCAGGATTGAGCAGAGTGAAAAGATACAGAGATATCGAGTCGATCATCAGAGGCGTACTCAAGATTATCAAAAGACCGTAATATCCATATTTTTTCACGAACCATTCAGAGTATACTAAAAGCTTTTTTATGACTCTGTTCTTTGGGGAAGAATATTTCTTTAATTTCTTTCTAGCGGACGTGCCGATCTCAAAGACTATGAATGCTCCGATACCCTTTCCCAAAGCCAATATTCCGATCAGGATAGCGGGATGGATATGATAATTGAAAAGCCCTACTTCCACAGGGATCGGAAGTATGATCGCGGCTAAAATAACATAGATTAGAAAAACGATGGAATAGGCAAACGGGTTAGTAGCAAGATTTGTCAATATCTCGATCAGATCCATCCATGAGAGGAAGTGACGATGAATTAAAAAGATTTTCGTTTTCCTTCCTGTTTGTTCGAAAATAGTGAATTCATAGGCAAATAAGAAAAAGTAATACCTTTGATAAGATGAAACCAAACAGATTTTTCAGGGTATTACTCATAGCTGTTATCTCGATATTCTTATTGATCGCGGGGATGAGCATAGCCGTGAGATGGAATGAAAATACACTCTTATGATCTAACTCGAATGTATGGAGATAAGAGTGACTATGATGAAAAACACATATCACATCTATTGCTAGAATATGATCCTCCTGATGATGTGGTTAAAAGAATCCTAGATGTTTGGAAAGATTTTTCACTATAAATAAAGTATGATTTTTATCATCAGATTCTCGCCTTAGCAAAAAGCAGATCGTATTTTTGAACCTGCAGAAGATGGCAAAGAACCGATAGTTAACCCCTTTTCAAAAGTATATAATCACGATTAGCCTATTTACGATTATACTATTTTTGATAAATCAATAAATTATAGACTTACAGCTCAAAAACCTATCAAAATGAGGTTTAAAAGGATGATGAACAAAAGGAAATCCGAAAAATAAGAATTTGATTAGTACACATTTTTTGCAGCTTCTTTTTGCCTTGCATGAAACGATCAAATAGAAAAAATCTAAATGCGAGCTTACGTATCAAACAATAGAGGTGTGAAATATGGTCAAAAGAAAAGCAAATTCTGAATGGAAGGGAAAACTGAAAGATGGTGAGGGGAACATGAAATTCGGGAGCGGTGCCTTCGAAGGTCAATACAGTTTCCTTTCAAGATTCAAAGAAGGAAAGGGAACTAACCCAGAAGAACTGATCGCAGCGGCACATTCCGGCTGCTTCTCCATGGCGCTGGCCGCTTCTTTAGGAGAAGAGGGCTATGACCCGGAAAGTGTTCAAACTGAAGCTGTTGTCGATCTCCAAAAAGTAGATGGAGACTTCAAGATCACTACTATACACTTGAAGAATCACTCTAAAGTTCCGGAAATAGATGAAGAAGTTTTCCAAGAAATAGCACAAGAAGCGAAAAAGAACTGTCCGGTCTCCAAAGCTTTGGCTTCGATCGATATCGAGCTAGCTGCGGAACTGAAGTCTTGAACAAGAAAAACAGGATATAGTTTTCTCGCGACATCCAAATACTACCATGGATCAGATCTTGTAAACAGCCCCTTAAACTAATCATTTTCACCATAAATTGAGTTATTAGTGTAAATAGAGCATTGAAGTGAACCTTTGTAAGGGTGGTTTCTACAAATTCTAAAAAAAAAACAAAACTTTAAATAATTACACGGACAAGTATATGATTGGTATTATGCAATTTGAACTACTAAGTGGGTTAATAGGAGTCATTGGTGTGATGGTGGTATTTGCTGTCATATGGTATGTGGTGTATAGAAAGAGTTTGATATTCAAGATAGTGGCTTCAATCTTTGTAATTGCAGGATCGTACTACTATATAGGTATTGTTTTAGGCGATCATAGCCAAATAGTAAGGGTAGCCATCATGGTCCCAGTAAATGTACTTGTCGCATTAGCCGTCACCTACTACGTGAAAAGGTACTTGTTAGGTCCGCTTAACGAGCTGAAAGAAGACTCAAAAAAAGTAGCGGAAGGCAATTTCAAAGAAAAGATCACTGTTGAGGAGACGAATGATGAAGTCGGTGATCTTGTATCCGCTTTCAAAAAAATGAAGTCCGACTTCTCAAAAAATATCAACAACATACAAGAAACACTATATTATCTCTCAAAGGGCGATATTGATACAAGAATGCCAACACATGGCCTTGAAGGCGATTATTTCTCCATGGCAAAAACCATCAACAAAAGTATGGATGGAGTTGAAAACTCTCTCAATGAGATGAAGACCGTCATGAAAGACCTTGAACACGGAAACCTGAGTTCCCGTATGAATACAGAAGTCCTGGAGGGCGAGTATAAAGAGATGGGCCGATCGGTAAACAGCAGTATCGAAAATATGGAGACATCCCTCAAAAGCATAAGTTCAGCGATGGATGAAATCAGGAAAGGTAATCTTGGAACGAATATCAACGTCAACGAACTTGATGGCGACTATAAAAAGATGGGAATCTCGATCAACGATAGCATAGATGAGATCAAGGACTCGATAGAAAAAATCAAAGATACGATGAATTCCCTAGCGGAAGGAGACTTGACAAAGAAAATAGACGAAACCCAGATGAGCGGCGAGTACAAAGAAATGGCAGAAACTACCAATAAAAGTGTAATGAGAGTGAAAAACTCAGTAGAGCAAATCAATCAAGTGATGTACCAGCTCACAGAGGGACGGCTAAATATCTCAATCAACACCGATGACCTTTCCGGAGATTACAAAGAGATGGGTGAATACGTCAACCAAACATTGGACGCAGTCAATAATTCTATCAATCGAATCAAAGGCGTGATGAATTCCCTGGCAGAAGGGGACCTGAATGATGAAATAGACATCACAGGTCTTGAAGGTGAATATTTGGACATAGGGAAGTCTGTAAATCGGAGCATCCAAAACACGAGAGAAAATATCAGAGAAATGCAAAAAGTTATAGACGAATTGAAAAATGCTTCTGAAACTATGGCGGCTTCGTCCGAAGAACTCACATCCACCGCTGAGAATGTATCTGGATCCATACAGAACATCTCAGAAGGGACCTCAGAGCAATCGAAGATGGCTGAAGAACTATCTGAGAGTATAGAGGATAGCGCGGCAGGGATGGAAGAGACTTCAGCATCGGTTGAAGATATAGCAGCAACCGCTGAAGAGGTGGCCGCACAGACCGATGAAGGAGAAAGATACGCTGAACAAGCATCAGAAGAGGTCACCGACTTGAAAGAAATCCTTGACATTACAGCTGAACAAGCTTCTAAACTTGACGAACAATCAGATCAGATAGGAAACGTTGTCGAAACAATTTCCGATATAGCTGACCAGACTAACTTACTTGCGCTCAACGCCTCGATAGAAGCCGCTAGAGCAGGCAAACACGGTGAGGGGTTCGCTGTTGTGGCGGATTCAGTAAGAGAACTGGCGGAACAAACACAGAAAGAAACAACAAATATCAAAGAGATAATCGAAAAGACACAACAAAACGCTGTAAGCGTAGTCGAACAAGTTAAAGATTTGAGTAAAAAAGCAAAGAACGTAGATGAGGTCACTGAAGAAAACTTGAGCGCACTCGAACAGATAAGAGAAGCTACTGATTCCGTATCACAATCGATACAAACTATATCTCAGACAGTGAACGAAACCGCGGATCAACTCCAAGGATCAGCATCAAAGGTCAAGGCTGTCACGGAGATCGCCGATGAAAATTCAAGGAACGCCGAATCTGTAGCTGCTTCTGCCGAGGAACAAAGCGCTTCTGTCGAGGAACTTTCAAAATCTGCCCAAGGACTATCAGAACTGGCTGAAAATCTTACCTTCCTGGTCAACGAATACAGATCGTAAAAACACTTTTCAACAAGTCCCTTTTTTCTTTTTTGAAATGGAGAAAATTATTCTTTTCATGTTTGGGTTTTTGACCAAAATAGAGTTTTTAATGAAAAATCATATTGAGTTAGGAGAGAATGTTAAAACATGTCGATAAAGGCACATGATAGCAGGATATGTATTCCAAGAAATTGAGAGAAAGATACGGAGTGCATTTCCGTCAGAAGGACCGTCTTGTTCTTTTACCCATTCCCCGATGATCTGCTAGAAGAACTAACAGAAGAATGGGGCGATGTAGGCCTTGCTGTAAAAGAGTTAAAAGATAAAGCTTTGGAAGAAACGAAAGACTAAGATCTTTCTAGTTTTTCTATAAGTTAAATCACGACGGATAAATCAGGAGACCAAAATCTTTTATCTTCAAGAGATATATTCGAATCGATAAGATGAAGGAAGTAGACTTAGAAGAGATCGCGGAGAAGATTGTAAACAAATGCATGAGGGTGGAAGAGGACGAAGTTATAATGGTAGGCGGTGGCACACATAACTTTGAGTTGGTGGAAAATATCGCTGTCAATATAAAAAAGAACGGCGCATTTCCTGTGATAAGAGCTAGTACTGAAAGGCTTGCAAAAAAGATGACCCAGGAAGTCGATAAAGAAATACTAGAAAAAACTCCAGAGTATATGATAAGATGGTTGGATGACGTAGACGGGAGGATAGGCTTAGATCATCAGAAGGATCCTAGGATTTTACAGCAATTACCTGAAGAAAAGATCGGAGCTCAGAGAAAAGCAAGAAAGCCCCTACAGGATAAGATGACTGAGGAAAAGATCAGATGGACCGGTATGGGCTATCCTACTGAAGAGAAGGCCGAGATGTACGGAATCGATTTTGAGGAATTTTGGAACATGTTCTGGAAGGCTATGGATGTGGATTATGAAGGTCTGATGGAAAGAGGTCAGAAGATCGCTGAGCAGCTGGAAGAAGGAGATAAGGTGCATATAACTTCTGATAAGGGGACCGATCTAAAATTCTCTATAGGAGATAGACACATAATCGTCGATGACGGCATCATCTCAGAAGAAGACATAGAAGATGGATTCGTTGGCAACAATCTACCCTGCGGTGAGGTGTTCTGCGCTCCCATCGAAGATTCCGCTAACGGAAAAGCATACTTCGACGTAGCCTTCTACCGAGGCAACGAGATCAGAGGTATCGAAGCAACATTTGAAGACGGAAAGCTGGTGGAGGCAAATGCGGAAAAGAACGAAGAATTATTCCATGAAGTTATAGAGAACGCTCAGGGGGATAAAAAGCGAATAGATGAATTCGGTATCGGTATCAATCCAGAAGTTCATCAAGCCATTGGATATACTATAACTGATGAGAAGATTATGGGGAGTATCCGTATCGCCTTAGGTGAGAACAAGATGTTCGGCGGAGAGAATGATTCTTCACTACATTGGGACCTTGTCATGTTGGATCCCTCCTTCGAAGTGAACGGGAATAAAGTCATGGATGATGGAGAACATCTAGTCTGAACTCTTTTCCTTTTCTCTTTTCGGTTCAAAGTAAAATTTCAACACGAAAAGTTTTTTACCGCTGTTTTGACTTATTCAATCATGGATCGAGAATTTTTGAAAGACCACATACGAGAAAAAGTAGATTTTTCACGGACCGACCAGAAAAAAGGAGTTGCGATGCCGCCGGTTCAAAAAGAAGTTCCGGAAGGTGCGGAACTGATAGATCTGCCGGACCCGAAAAACCTGAACATCGATACTACTCTTATCGAAGCTATATCTGATAGAAAATCGAGACGCTCCTTTACAGACGAATCTCTGACATTTGAGGAACTGTCTTTTCTTCTATGGTCTACACAAGGAATCCGAGAAAAACTGCCTTCTGGACACGCCTATCGAGTTGTACCTTCTGCTGGATGTCGTCATGCTTTTGAGACTTACATAGCTGCATTCGATGTAGAAGGATTGAACCAAGCTGTCTACAGATATCTTCCTCTAGAACACAAGCTAGTGAAAGTTACTGAATACGAGGATATGGAGGAAAAAGTGACACGAGCGGCTAGAGGCCAATCGTTCGTAGGAAACTGCGCCGCGACTTTCATCTGGACTACCATTCCTTACAGGATGGAATGGCGCTATGGAGAAGCCTCTCACAAAGTCATCGCTATAGACGCGGGTCACGTCTGCCAGAATCTGTACCTTGCGTGTGAAGCTATCGAATCCGGAACTTGTGCCATAGCTGCCTACGATCAGGATCTGATGGATTCTTTACTCGAAGTCGATGGCGAGGACGAATTCACTATCTATATGGCACCGGTGGGTAAGATCGGCTGAATCATCAACCGATGAACGTGATGGAACAAGATTCTCTGAACTTTGGTTCTCCGGTGATGATCCCAATCAACTCGTACTCTCCAGGGGATAGATCATCAGGATCCAACTTCGTGGTATAAGACCGTTCTTTCCCAGGAGCTAAACTGACTGTCCCAGTGGCCATTATGAACACTTTTCCTTTTGACCAGCGCCAGATATCCTCAGTTCCTTTTTTGATCACGAAGTCGTATCGCTGGCCATTGTTGAAAAAAATTTTCTCCTCTACATCTCCTTGGTTAACTAAACTCAAGGTTGCTTCAATATTCTCTCCTATTTCGTACTCGTCTTTGTCAGTCTTGAGTTCTATTTGAATATCCATTTTGATTCACTATGAACGAACAAGGAATAAAGCTTTTTCACTAATAGATTCCAACTTCAAGGTAAATAAAAATCCTTTCTATCCTCATCTTCTATTCATCATATGTCCAGATGAAGAGCAGAGAAAGACCGAAAGCCGCTAACATCAAGAAACCACTTATCAGAAAAGCTAGATCATACAATCCAGTTGCATCATAGATGTATCCTGCTATGTATGGACCGACAGCTCCTCCAATACCCGCGACAGTACCTAAAGCGCCTAAGATAGCGCCTGAGTGTTTAGTTCCGAATAGACGGCTTGTGATCACCGGGTAAATCATCACCCATCCACCGTATGAAAGTCCGAACAACAGAGCAACGGAATAGATAGCTAACAAACCGCTGAACATCGGGAGAGAAAATATCGCAATGGATTGGAAGACAAAGAATATCGAAACGCCTTTGATAACACCCAATTTATCAGAAGTCCAGCCTCCGAGGACTCTTCCAAAAACATTGGCTAGACCGACAGCGGTCAGTGTTGCGGCTGCGTAAAAACTGGGAAGCCCTATGTCAGTCGAGTAAGGAACTATATGAACGGTGATCGTCAAGGCAGAAAATTGGGCCATGAGGAACATGAAGTATATGATCCAAAAATAATGCGTTTTCAAAGCTTCTTTCAAAGTATAACTCTTCTCATCATTTCTTACTTCTTTTTCACCACTATCTGGTGATCGTTTCATCAATGCAGTGGAAAATGAGAGCGCCGTTAAGATTAAAAAGCTGATAAAAATAAACGTTGATCTCCAGCCAAAAGCGTATATGGTTCTTTCCAGCAGAGGAGGAAAACCAGCCATCCCAATAGCGATCGCTGCTACAGAGATCCCTATAGCTAGACCTCGCTTTTCATCGAACCATCTCGTTACTGTAGTAGTCGCGGGAATATATATCGCGCTACCTCCTATACCGATCAAAAAGAAGCTGAAATATAGATGATTTATATGTTGTATCTGACTACTCAATAGGAATCCAACTGAGAGAAGAATCGTTCCAATGCCCATCAGTTTTCTTACACCGTATTTATCACTCAACCTTCCAGATACGATGCCGAATAAAGATGAAACGATGAGGGATATAGAAAAGACCAAAGTCAGTGGAGCTCTATCCCAACCGAAATCTTCGGTCAACGGATCTATAAAAACTCCGAAACTATAATTCCGTATGCTCAGGACCAGTAAAGCTATAAAAGCCGCTAGAACGATGAACCAGCCGTAGTAGATATCCCTTATTTTGTTATCTTCATCCATATTAAATATTGTTAAAGCCTATTTAGTGTGGCTTTAAAACATTTACTAAGGTAAACGATCACTACGGGTGGCGAAACTAGATGATAATGCCCCCTATCTATAAATATTTGAACGGAACTACGATTAATATATATGTCATCTCAAAAAGATATAACCATCGAGAGTATCGATGAGCTTGAATCTTTGTTAGCTAGGGCTTACTGGATAGAGTCTGAATTTGAAGAAGTAACGCAGTGGGAAGCCTATGCCTCTATTGATGACAAATACAAAGATCTTCTTTTCGAGTTATCGCATGATTCTGAAGGGCACAAAAGGGAGCTAAAAAATCTGATTTCAAATCTCGATGGTCTAGACGTTGAGACAACCAAGAAAGATACCCGCGCCCGGAATGATGTAGAGTTCAAAAAACAAACTCAAGACTTAGAAATCTTATACGAGGTGTATAAAAACGATAAATTAGCTTTAGATCTCTACCAAAAGATACATTCAAAGACATCGGAGGAATTCATCGAAAAGGTGTGGGAAGGAGAGGATCCCGATGATTTCTTTGAAACATTTTCCGAACTTATACAAGAAGAGAAAAGACACACCGCCAAACTTAAAAAATACGCTCAGAAGGTAGATCCGTACATATAAGCTAAAAGTCTAGATCTAATATTGTTCACCACATCATTTCCCTTTTTATCATCGACTTAGAATCGATCAACAAAAAAGTACAGAACTCTTACTCACCAGGGAAAAGGTATTCCGTAAAAGGGATGAAACAATCTATAGAGGCTACAAGAGGCCACGATATCACGATTGAAGGATCTTTCGTTTTCGGCTCTGAACACGATAGCAAGGAAGTTTTTCAGAACACTCTAGAATTCTGTAAGAAAACGGAGATCGAATTCCCAGCCTTTTTCTGTTAACACCATATCCTAGACAGAATTGCGAAAACAATTATCTAGACAGGACAGTATTTTTACGGACGAGTATTACTCCATAATAAAAGGTCTTAAACACCTGGCTAAAAGACAGTTATTTTATGGTGGAGCGACCTTTTACCTTAAATATCTCTTTTACCGGATCAAACGTGAAAATAAAGGATATTTGAGAAGGTTGAAGGAATTATCTCAAGGGAAATAAAATCGAGATTAGATTTCTACAAAACTTTCGACTTCTCAACGTTAAAAAAGAGTAAAAAGAGTTCGAGGCCGTCATGATCTCAGATCGGTCTAACCTACTTTTATAGCATCTACCGGACAAGCTTCCTCGGCATCCGTGGTGCAGCCTATATCACTAGAGATGTCTCCTTTGAATACTTCTTCCCCCTGGAATCTTTCCACCAATTCCGCTGTACCTGTCCCATCGTCTTGGAAAACATCGGGACATATTGCATAGCACTGTCCGCATGCGATACAGGCGTCTTGGTTTATGATCACCGTTACCATTTTAGTTCACCTCTTGAAGTATACCACGGCGTTTTATATCTATCAATCCATTTATTTAATTTTCCTAAACGTTGTCTTTCTCTCTCATATCCCATCTTTTGAGTAGTGCTCTAGTCCAAGCGAAGTAAAGCAGCAGAACAGCGCCAACACCGTACAACGAGTAGAAATAATAACCTATCGCGGTCCCAATGACCCATACGTAGAAGACTTTCCTATCCAACGGCTTATTTTTAACATCATAGTTGACCGCGATCAGAGCTAGGAACAAAATGATCAATTCGATAATCAATTGGATATCCATGGATTCAACCTTTTTATAAGATCTATATCCCTATTTGCAATTAAACTTTTGGAGATAATTTTCGATCAACGATTATATCTTCAGCGGATTCTATCACTGGTATATCTATATCTAAGTTTTTAGTGTATGTATTTATATATTTCAGACCGGTCCCAGTATTATATAAAAGAACTTTTTCATCAGGCTCTATGAAACCTTCCTCATACAGTTTCTTAGCTCCAGCTAAAGTTGCAGCCCCCTCAGGACAGGCGAAAACACCTTCTTTTCTACCGAGCTCTTTAGAAATCTTTAATATGCTCTCATCAGTGACGGAAACTGCTGTTCCTCCGCTTTCATCGACCGCTTTTAGGATCAACTTATCCGCGAAAGCTTTTGGGACCTGGATCCCGTCGGCTATTGTTTCCGGGTTCTGCCACGTTTCAGATTTTTCTCTTCCATGCTCAACAGCTTTCACGATAGGGGCGCAGCCTTCAGCTTGAACTGGTATCATCTTTGGAAATTCGTTTCTATCGACCCAGCCCATCTCTTCTAACTCGTTGAATGCCTTCCACATGCCGATCAGCCCGGTTCCTCCGCCTGTAGGATATAATATAGTATCGGGCAGTTTCCAGGAAAATTGTTCCGCCAGTTCCAATCCCATGGTTTTCTTGCCTTCGACTCTATACGGTTCCTTAGTAGTTGATATAGAAAACCAGTCGTACTTCTTTTTACCTTCTTCAACGATCTTTCCACAATCTGGAAGAAGTCCATCGACTAGATAGACATTAGCTCCTAACATATAACTCTCGATTATACAGGCTTTAGGAGCTATCTTCGGCATTACAACATAGATATCGATACCTGCTTTCGCTCCGTATGCTGCTAAAGCTCCGGCGGCATTACCTGCCGAAGGTATGGCGATTTTTGAAATGCCTAGTTCTCTCGCCTTGGAGACTCCCATCGCCAAACCCCTACTCTTGAACGTACCGGTTGGAATGACCCCCTCGTCTTTCATGTATAATCTGCTTAGTCCAATCTCTTTGCCTAGATTACCGAGTTGATGTATAGGTGTGAAACCCTCTCCTAAAGAAACTATGTTTTCATCTTTCTTTACAGGTAAAAATTCCCTGTATCTCCACATCGATGGATATCTAGATCTCAGGTCCTTTTTATCCAAAGAATCATTGATCCTTTCCAGATCATATCGTGCGAAAAGAGGGGCCTCACATTCTTCACAAATAGTTTGTACTTTTTCTGCGGAAAATTTTTTTCCACATTCCGTACATTCAAGATGTGTTAGGAAGCTCATGTAAGTAGATGACGATTTCCTCTTAAATAATTTACCAACCGTTCTTGATCTTCTTCAGCACAGGCATTTCCTCTAACTCATCTTCATTTAAAAGTTCCCATTCGATTCCAGAAGGTTTTTCTAAAGATGTGTGCGTTTCCACGATTTTCTCAGTAGTCAATATCCAATCCAATGGTACATCATGCTTCTCGTGCGGTAACTCATGGACCACTTGAAGGGGATGTAC
>JBMCEH010000030.1:0-11033 GCA_048620775.1 Candidatus Natronoplasma sp.
GTCTTCATGAGATCGCCTGATAATTTTGAATACTTCATCAACTATGTCCACTCATAGTGTTATTACTCTCATCTTGAGTCCCATGGCATCGGTCCAACATAAATTAGAATTTCTAGCATATTTATCTTCTTTTGTTTTTATGTACTAAAATGGTGTCAACTATCTAATCCGTTTGAGGAAGATTTAGAAAATATAAACAATTTCAGGATACTACAGTTCGATTACCCGAAATAGTTAATACTACCGGTTACTTAGGATGTTCGCAGTACGAAAGGAGGCTACAACCATGGACGATGAAAATACTATATTTGTTGGAAGTAAAGAAACGATGAGTTACGTGATGGCGCTGATGACCCAGTTCAGTAGTGGGAGTGAAGAGGCGGTTATAAAAGCACGCGGAAGAGCGATAAGCAAAGCTGTCGATATAGCAGAGATAGCGAAGAACCGCTTCTTGGATGATGCGGAGATCACGGACATAATAACCGAAACAGAACAATTAGAGAACAATGAAGGAGATGGGACGACAAACGTTTCGTCTATAGAGATCACGGTAAGAAAAAATTAAGTTAAGAGGACTTATATCTTCAGGAAGGCTTCCTCCGTAAGAAGGGAGGTTTGAAGAACCAGGTTAAAAGCCTATTAAATATAGTGTTTTTACAGCTTGGCTTTACCGGTCTTGCTTCCTGATATTTGATGTAGTATGAGATTTAGGTATAAACAGTTTTTTTGACTATCTAGTTCCATTCAAGATGACAAATTAAAAAAAAAGTTCTTTCCTTAAGAGCGAACCTAGTTAGGTAAAATTAGTTCACTCTTTTTTTCCTCAACCATTTTAATCAAATCTTGAGCTTTAGTTTGGATGCTGTATTTTGGGTGCTTACTAAACTCGTGAAGGAATTCTATGGTTTTTCCATCGTACAACTTTTGCTCTACCAGAACAAAGAGTGTAAACAATGAACGTTCTATTAAGTCTTCATCTTCTGACTTAAAAACTTCGTTTAGATAGCTTATAGATTCCTCTGCAGATATACCCTGCTCAGCAAGATGTTTCAGAGTAGATACGGCCGACATCTTGACGAATTTGTTTTTGTCCTGTAGGGCATAGAATACCTTTTCAAGAATTGATTCATCGCATCTTTTTTCTATAGTGATGAATTCTATAGCTTCCATTGCTTTTTCTCTTACATCGTCTTCATCCTCTCTAAGCAGATCAAACAGAGGCTCGATAGACTCTAAATTATAGATTCCCATACTAGCGAGTTTTTTGAGAGATTTAGCTGAAACTTTTTTCATCTCTTTCTCCCCTTCTTTTAGCGTTTCATTCAAAATTTTAATTATCTCATCTTCCTTGACACCGTTCATCGCCATCGATGTCATGGTTTTTATCGAAATTTTACTTATCTCTTCGTCATCGGGGTCCAGTAATTTATTTAAAGTATCTAAAGAAGCTTCATCCACCAGTCCTTTTTCAGCGAAATCGAAGAGATTTTTAACCATCTGTCTCTGTCGTTCTTTGTCGTAATCAAGTAACATTTTACTCAGGATTTTGATAGTTATCCTGTTATAATAACCATTCTCAAAAGCAGATTTAAGTGCCGAAGCCGCAGCCTCACTATTTTTTTTATCGATTTCTCTTAAAAGCCGATTCAATTTTTTAATAACCGGAGAAACGTCGATTTTGTTTTTCGCTAAGATCTCTATTGTCTTAGCGGCATTCCGTTTTACTTCGCTAGTAGATCCAATGAGTAGGTCTCCTACCTTTTTAACGGATTTATCATCAGTTATGCCTTGATCTGCCATACTCTGTAAGGTGTGAAGTGCAACATTTTTTGTTTCCTCGTCCGACTCGTCCAAAATATGATAAAGTTCCTCTAAAGTAGAAGATTTACAGACCCCGTTTTCCGCGAGCACCTCAAGCGCTCTCATTGAGTACCACCTGACGAATTCGTCATCATCTCTCAGATTCATATTCAGTTTTTCTATCGATCTTACATCGTAAACTCCCTTTTCAGCTAGTTCCCTCAAGGCTTTAGCGGTAACTCCTTTAACTTTACCGTGGTCCTCATCTAGAAGAGAAATCAACGGTTCTAAAAGGGAATGATCATAGACTTTATTCTGGGCCAATTTATAGATCAGCTCAGCGGCGTTTTCTTGAATAGTGTCATCTTTTAAGACTTTTGTTAGAGGTTTTAGAGTGGAAGAATCGTATACGCCTTCTTCTATCAAGTCTCCGAGCGCTTTCACAGCTTTTTTCTTAACTTCAGTGTCGGCATGCAGAACATGTGCATTGAGCTCAGAGATGTTTTTTTCTTTTTTCAGCTTTTCTATGTTGGGAATCTGCACCACCTTTTATTAACCCATGCTTTTAATATTATAAAATTCTTTTGAGAGAAAATAGCTTTTAAGGAAATCTAGTCTTGGGATGAATTCTATATTCCATTTCCCCCGAAAGACTTATATCTGCTTGAAGATATCTTATATATAAATATGAGCACAGATCTGCTGATAATACTGAGTATAATAATATTTGCCGTGCTTTCTTTGTTCGCTTATTTTTACCTCGAACGGACGAAAAAAAGAAGACTGAACAAAATAAAAAGGAAAAGTGAATTATCTCCTGAAGATGAAGTATACAATAGAGTTAAAAGAACAAAAGGCCTCACGAGCTTGATGAAGCGAAAAGGAAAGAATGTTCAAAAGGCAGATGAGATGGTAAATAAAGCCGAACGGGCGCTGGAAAAAGGGGATATATCCCGGGCTAAAGATCTGGCCTCTAAGGCCAAAAATGGCCTTTATGATAAAAAAACAAGCTATGACCTTCCTGATCAAAATGAGAACGTGAAGAAAGCTTATACTGTAGATGAGCTGGACCAAGTAGAATTTAAAGAAAGTGAGGATGCGGAGCGCAAAAGAAGAGAGTTGAAAAAACAAAGAGAAAAACTTGAAAGCCTTCCAGATAATTTCCTCGAATCAAAATTCGAGATGAAGCTAGCTCGTGAACTTCTAGATGAAACCGATCATGGAAAGAAAGCCAAAGAACTTTACTCTAAAGCGGAAAAATGTTTTGATGAGGAGGATTATACCGGGGCCCTTAAATATTCAATAAAATGTAAAAAAACGATAAAAGGTAAAGAGGGCGCAGGATTGATAGCAGGACAGGATATCGACAAGAAAGAGGGCCCTTCGGAGGAGGTAAAGGAACACTTTCCTGACCTTGTAAAGGATAAAGAAAAGGCGGAGGAATCCGTGGTTAGAACCATCGGCAAGGCGGAAACAGA
Organism: Candidatus Natronoplasma sp.; assembly: GCA_048620775.1. Classification (GTDB taxonomy): domain Archaea; phylum Thermoplasmatota; class Thermoplasmata; order Halarchaeoplasmatales; family Halarchaeoplasmataceae; genus Natronoplasma. The sequence continues at coordinate 3,279 of JBMCEH010000030.1, forward strand.
AATCAAGGACGAAAAAACTCGATCTACAAAAGGAAAGCTACAGTCCGAGATGGTAAAAACCTGTCCGGAATGCGGCTTTGAAGGCGGTGAAGACGACTTTTATTGCCCGAGTTGTGGTTTAGAACTGATAACAGAGAGCGAATGTCCAGAATGCGGTAATGAGGTGGAAGAAGGGGACGAATTCTGCAGAAAGTGTGGTACTTCTTTAGGCAGCTCTAGTTTTGTTTGTCCGGAGTGCGGTGTTGAGGTCGAACAGGATGATGAGTTCTGTCCAAAATGCGGTATAGAATTTGATGAGTGATTTGTAGAGCGTCTAATGAGTCGATATGTCTTCGAATACCGTTTCTTTTTCGATCAGATGATTTACGATTTCATTTATTTGTTTTGGAGATATATTTCCTACTCTTTTATCCCCATAAGGAATCTCTTCGACTTTCACGTCCAACCCGATTTCTAGAGCGTTTTTGATCTTCTTTCTTCTGTAGTTAAAAAGTTCTTTCACGACCGTAGAAAATAACTCTTCGTTCTTCAAGTCAAAGTCAGGTTCAGAGGGAATCAATCTGATCACCGTGGCATCAATTCTTGGAGGAGGATAAAAACACTCCTTAGATATGTCAAATAATCTATCGACCTCGGCATATACTGAAACCATTACAGATAATCTAGAGTACTCTGTACCACCTACTTCTGCGATCATACGTTCTGCAAACTGTTTTTGGTATGTTAGTATTCCTACCTTGAAATCACAATTTAGCAGTTTGAAGGTGACCGGAGAGGATATACTGAAAGGAAGATTGGATACCACTTTGTCGAATTGAGGGAGTTCCACTTCCAAGACATCTTCTTGGATCATGTTTATGTTATAGGCTGAATACCTCCCTTCAAGATAACTGGTAAGACCTTCATCTTTTTCTATCAAGATTGTTTTTCCGGCTCTTTCCACTATAAAATCTGTCAGAATACCTAATCCAGGACCGATCTCTAGGATTCTATCAGAAGCTGTTATATTTGCGGAATCCACTATCTTTTTCGCAATATTTGCGTCTTCCAAAAAATTCTGTCCGAGACTCTTTGTAGGTCTAATTCCCAGTCTTTTCAGTCTATCCTTAACGCTTTTTTCCATAGCTCGACCAACTCAACCTATCTTTCTATGAACTTTGATCACCGAATCCCAGATAAACCTTCTTTTCTCCTGTGTCTTATAATAGATGGAAACGATTCAAAGAGAGGGATGAACTAGTGTGTTTTCAATCCATGCTTATATTTTCCATCACAACTACATCCTTTACGGCTTTCATCCCTTCATAGGGCAAAACCAGCCGTTCTTCGGCATCGGTCTCGAATAGTTCTGTTTCTATCTCTTCAGCTGGCGTGACCAAAACGTGTTTGATATTCCCGGTGTCTGTGTCTATCACAAAATTGTCTATCTTACCCAATATCTGTCCATCGTTAGTCATCACGGTTTTACCTCGCAATTCGGTAACAAACATCCTCATATCATTTACCTCCTTTTCTTCAAATATTTTATCCTACTTATTATTACCGATATATATCAACACCATTAAAATCTTTCTTCTTATTAACACTTTTTACCATCTCTTTTTCCCATTCTTCGTACAACTCTCTGACTTCTTCATCTACCGATGGTTTTACTTCCTTTAGGGCTTGATTGAAATGACCCGTCTGGACCTTTCTAGAACCGCTCTTGATCGCTTTCAGACCGGCCTCTCGGCAAACGGATTCTATGTCTGCCCCGACATAAGATTCTGTAGAATTTACTAGATGCTCCAGATCGACATCGTCTCCAAGAGGCATATTTCTAGTATGGATCGCAAATATTTTTTCTCTGGCCTTTCTGTTGGGTACAGGCACAGACAGCCTATGATCGAATCTTCCCGCTCTCAAAAGAGCATTATCTATTCTATCGGGTCGGTTAGTGGCGCCGATGACCACTATATCGGTGCTCCTTTCTATGCCGTCTAAGCTCGTCAAAAGCTGATTGACCACCCTATCGGTTGTACCGGTGGTTCCTCCTTCTCCTCTTTTTGGCGCTATCGCATCTATTTCGTCCAGGAATACGACGGATGGTGCTGTCTGACGAGCCTTTTTAAAAACCTCTCTGATAGCTTTTTCACTTTCACCTACCCATTTCGAAAGGACCTCCGGCCCTTTTACCGAGATAAAATTGGCATTGCTTTCATTAGCGATCGCTTTGGCAAGAAGAGTTTTTCCAGTCCCTGGAGGACCAAAAAGCAGTATACCTTTAGGAGGTTCGATACCCATCTCTATAAAAGATTCTGGATCAGAAATAGGTCTCTCCACCGAATCTTTTAACTTTTCTTTTATACCTTCTAAGCCACCAACATCTTCCCATGACACCTGAGGTATCTCTACCATTATCTCTCTCAAACTGCTTGGCTCTATCTCTCGAAGAGCATCTAGAAAATCTTTATCTTTAACTTCCATCTTTTCGAGCACTTCACTCGGTATCGGCTCTCCCATCTCTATATCGGGTAGGTATCTTCTTAATGCACGCATAGCCGCTTCCTTGACCAATGATTCGAGGTCCGCGCCGGCAAAACCGTGTGTGTATTCAGACAGAGTGGCAAGCTCGACGTCATCCGCTACTGGCATCCCTCGCGTATGTATCTGCAGTATCTCTTTTCTTCCGTTTCGGTCTGGGAGACCTATCTCTATCTCTCTATCAAACCTTCCAGGTCTACGCAGAGCGGGATCGATTGCGTCAACACGATTAGTGGCAGCTATCACTATAGTTTCTCCTCTCTGTGTCAGTCCATCTAATAAAGTCAAAAGTTGAGCGACGACTCTTCTCTCTACTTCGCCTTTGACCTCGTCCCTTTTAGGCGCGATAGAATCGAGTTCGTCGATGAATATTATAGAAGGTGATTGATCCTTTGCCTCTTCAAATTTTTCTCTCAATTTTTCCTCACTTTGGCCATAATATTTAGACATGATCTCAGGACCTTGCACGGATAGGAAATTCGCGCCGGCTTCGTTAGCCACTGCTTTAGCGATCCATGTCTTTCCAGTCCCAGGCGGTCCATGAAGTAACACACCTTTGGGAGGTTCTATACTGAGCCTCTCGAAAAGTTTCGGATGTTTCAAGGGAAGTTCTATCATCTCTCTGACTCTTTTCAATTCTTCATCTAGACCTCCCACGTCCTCGTATGTTACTCGTGTGGTTGCCATGACTTCGCTTTCGCTGACCGGTTCCGCTTTCACCATCACTTCTGTTTCATCAGATATGATCACAGGTTCTACAGGATTGGTGGAGATCACCATGAAAGGGACACTACCTCCCATCAAAGCTATCCCTGGGACTACTATAGCATCTCCAGCTAATATCGGACGTTTAAGAAGGCGTTTTTTAACATAGGAATCGATACCGTCTCCAAATTTCAATCTGTTTCCCTCTTCTATGACCGGGGCGATGACGACTTTTTTTGCTTTTTTAACAGAAACTTTGCTGACTTCTACTTTATCGCCCATAGAGACCTTAGCGTTCTTTCTTACCAACCCATCTATTCTGATTATGCCTTCGCCCTCGTCTTCAGAGGATAATCTAAAGACCTTTGCAACGGTTTCTTTTTCCCCCGCTATCTTGATCACGTCGCCTACTTCAACTCCCAGTTTCATCCTTGTCTTAGAACCTAACCGGGCTCTGTTCCTCCCGATGTCCTCTTGGGGTGCTTCCTTGACTTTCAGTACTATTTTGTCTGACATAACGGCCTCTGTAGAGAAAAATCTAAGAAGCTATAAAATACTTTGGGGAACCCTATTGTTCTCCAAGAGTGAAACCTGTTTCGACTAAATTTCTGTTGCCATTCACATCTTCCATCCGTATTGTGACACTGTAAGAGCCAGTTTCTACTTGAACTTCTTCTCCGTTCTCACTAGGCTCAAATTCATATAAATGGTTCCCGGGATAATCCATAGGGCCTTCCCAAGGTTTCTCATCAAATTCTAGAGTAACGCTATCTTCATCCACTGCCACGTTATCAGTAATCTCAGCTATGATTCTTATTCTATAAGACTCTCCAGAGGTGATGTTAGCTTCATCTTGAGATATCCACTGGCCATCTTCATACACTTCGATGCGTAGCTCGTTAAGCTGTGGATCAGCATGATCAGCAAAAGGTGGATTCATAAGGATTATCCAAACGGCTAAGAGTGTCAAAAAATAGACTCCCCCGTTCTTTATCCATCCTTTCTTCCCGATTTTATCGATGTCGATATCAAATATATCATACATAGGCTTTAAAAAAATCAAACCGAGCATCCCAGTAACTAGGCTGATCTGCCATACTTCCGTTAGAGTAAAAACGTACATAGTCACAAATGCGAATATAGGAGCTATAGCTACGGCTACAAGAGTAGACTTCCCTTTCTGTATCTCCTTCTTCATGTATTCGACACGATCAAATTCTAGATCGATGTCCAGATCGTCATCTTCTTCGCTCCATCTTTTAGCCATGTGTTCGAAGTAATTGAGAGCCCTATCTTAAAAACCTTTTGTATGGAAAAAAGGGTAGGTAGATCATCTTGATCCCATGGAATTCAAAAGGTCCTCAGCGTTCTTTTGGAATTCTGACAGAGTTCCCTCGTTAACTATCATCCGATCGGCTCTAGCTATTATCCTTCCCAAACCCCAATCAAGCTCCCTTTTGTCCCTTTCGTGAAACTCTTTTTGGATATTTGGTGCGTCTTCTCTTCCCCGTTCCTGCAATCTTTCATATCTTGTGTTTGGCGAGGAATGGATCGCAACGATAGGCGCATCTTTTTCCAGTTCCGATCTAAATATGTTCACTTCTTCTACACTTCTTATGCCGTCGATAACTGTTTCTTTTTCTGAAATTCTAGAAAGCGTTCTATCAGCCCAGATCCCATCATGGTTTTCTTTTCTTTCTCTGTTAGCGAATTCTCCTATGCTGATCTCTTCATTAGAGAGGTCGACCATTTCCGCCTGATCTCTGACCACGTCTCCCATCCTAACGATGTCGTAACCTTTCTTTTTAGCTATCTTCAGAAATTCTTCTTTTCCTGCTCCGGGCATTCCTGCTAATAGTATTACGGCCATGATAATATTCTCCACTATTGAGTGAACTCTCTCCAATCTAGACCGATAGTTCTGCTTCTGAGCTTTAACACCGTCGGGAACTTTCGTTTGTGTACAGAATCATGGATCATCTCTTTAACGTCCTCGACAGTACCTTCAGAAACTCCATTCTTTTCGGCAATTTTCTCTAGAGGTTCCTGCGCCTCTATACCCTTGAGAACTTCGTCTATTTCTTTGTAGGTATGTCCCAATTCGTCTTCGTCTGTTTGTCCCTCCCAGAGGCCCGCTCTCGGGACTTTTTCAATGAAGCGTTCCGGTACATCGATCTTTTTTGCCAGTTTTTTCACATCTGATTTGTAAACGTCTCCCATAGGTAGAAAATCTGCGGCACTGTCACCATATTTTGTAGTATATCCGAGTAAAAGTTCGCTTTTATTGCTCGTACCGATGACGAGTTTGTTTTCTACGTTTGCAACATAATATTCTATACAGCTTCTTACTCTCGCTTTTAGATTTGCATAGGGCAGCCTTTTATCCGGGCTCGCGGGGAAGCATTCCAGAATTGGATCTATGTTGTATTCGTCATATTCCACATCCCACTTCTCGGCTATCCATCTCGCGTCTCTCATATCTTCCTTCGGACTTGCGCTTTCTGGCATTATTATACCGTGGACTTTTTCCTCTCCGAGAGCATCTATGGCAAGCTTGAGAACAGTAGTTGAATCTAAACCGCCGCTCAGACCTAAAACTACTCCTTCAGTGTTGGTCTTTTCGACTTTATCTTCGATGAATTTCTCCATCAATCTGATATCCTCTTCCATCGGATCTTGCTCTTGGGACATGGTGAGTGATTGAAAAGGGTCGTTATTATTTTTATGGGTTTAAGATGAGGTTGAGGAATGTTAGCCGATAGAACTCAATTCAAACTCAATTCAAATTCCTCTCCAGCAGTATAGTCCATTCTCTCAAGATATGTCGAGAAATAAGGTTATTTTTTATAATTTGTCTTGAATTTAGTAAGGGGGTTTTAATAGGTGATATAAGTTATTTACGAATAAGATATAATAAAGGAGGGTTCTAAGACAAAAAAAACAAATAGAGGCGATACAATTATAGAAAGAGAGGATTCAAAATAATGTCGGAAGAGGGAAAGGTTAGGTTGATGGTGATCCCGATCGTAGCGATGCTGGCCGTTACTATGATCGTCGCCGGATGGCAGTATGAAGAGCAAGTGGAAATAGATGTAGATGAAGGATATGATGAGATGCAGATAAACTATGTTGAACCGGGTAAAGCTATACCACCTACTGAAGACGGTAGAGAAATGGAGAATGCCACTGCCGCTACAGAAATAGAGGATGGAGAGGCCATCCTTGAATTTGATGTGGAAACAGAAGAGATATCTTGTGGTGGGCATCCTACTCGTACTGATGTCCGTCTAGGTTTACTAGTGGAAGGAGATTTCAATGAGAGTCTTTCACCAGACTCAATTAGATTTTCCGTGGAACTAGTGAACGAGACTACTGAATCCCTTATCACATTCGATTTTTATAAAGGATATATAGAGGCCGATGGAGCTACATTGTGGCCGATAGAGGATATAAGATCTGGAGGGAAAGGAAGCGAACCGGCATATCTTGGCTTTGATATCAATGAAGATGAATTCACTATCCGGAATGAAATCTCCTGGGATATATACGACGAAGACTTGGGAACATATACCCTTGAATTGAGTGCAGAGATCGAAGGCTTATCTGAAGAAATCACATCTACTGTTCAGGTGACTATTTCCGACGGAGGTTAATGATAATGAAAAAGATGATCACTTTTTTAACAACAGCTATGATCATATTGACTGTTGTGGGCTTTACTCCCTCTATGGTTGAAGCTTCCTCGGACGACTCTTCAGGAACTATTTATTATCAGGCTCCTGGAAACTCTTATCCTGCTGAAGGAAGTGCTGAGTTATATGTTAACGGATCAGTAGATGCTGAGGAAACAAAAATCTCAGGTGAAGAGGACTCTGGTTATGAGAACGCTATCCAAATATCAGCTGACGCTAATAAAATCGATACGGGTGGAGACCCTACTCGTACAACTGTAGAGATTTTTGTTTCAGTTGTATCAACTTCAGAATGGAAACAAACGACAATTTCAGATGGGCATGGTGGATCCTATACGGTAAGGACTGGTTTAGGTAAGACTGTTTTTGAAGCTGAACAGACAGCTGAAAGCGAAGATTGTAAAATACATTTTAAGCAAGGCTATAATAGTGGTAATGAAAATTGGAGCGTAGATGAGAATCCTGATGGCGAAATAAATTCATTACAAGGAAAACTAGGATATTATGCGATACAATCGATGGAAGGAGCTTTAACACCTGGTTGGTATCCTGGTTACTTTTCCACGTTAGAACTCATGAATTATGCTTTGTCAGATACCTATGATGTTGGTAAAGACTATGTGAGTGGACCTGGAACAGCAGAAATCGGGTTCGAAGCAGACCGATATCCCGGTTCAGATGATTTGGCCAATACAGGTGAAAAAAGCAGTCATGAAGCAGGTACAATGATAAGCTGGACAATTCCAAGGGAAGATTGGGACACACATACTATCACAATTTCGGCTAAAAACATCATGAGAAGAAATATTCTCGGAGGTCCAGAAGACGAAGGAGT
>JBMCEH010000031.1:0-10999 GCA_048620775.1 Candidatus Natronoplasma sp.
CATGGAACTCATATTCAAAGATTATCTCATCCTCAGCTTCGTATTCCCACTGGCTCGGGTTTAGAAGTATTTCACCTATCGATACAGGGATATGGGTTGTTGCATCTCCATAGGCCTCTGTGCCTAAAGTCGCTTCGACATCCATGAATAGATACCCCTCGCTAGATGGGCTATAATCATCTGGAACGGTGAAGTCGATCTCTCCTTCGTCGGCGAAATCTTTATCTAAAACTCTTTGATTGGAATATAGTCTGTATTGTACGTTTGCATCCTCAGTAACCGTTTCTCCTTGATGAGTGACCGTATAAAATACCGTACCTTCTTCACCGGGATAATATGGATTCTCCCCTTTATCGCGTTCCAGCATCACCGACAGTCTTTCGCTTTCTTCTAAGAGTTCAAAATCGTCTTCGTCCTCATCCTCGAGCCCATCCAATGTAGCATTTCCTAATACGAAGTAATCTCCAGGATCTCTATCAGAAAGATCCATAGTCAGCATATAATGTCCTCCTCCATCGGTCACCACAGTTCTTTCATCGACTTCCTCTCCGTCATCATCAAGCAGTTCGACGTCTACTTCGACATTCGCGGCGTAATTGGAGATTGAAACCGGAGGTACACCAGGGCTATATGTTGCCTCAGTCTGTATTTCAACATAAAGCGTCTGTCCAACAAAATATTCATCAGAATCTACGTTAAGGTCTAAACCCAGATCACCGACATATCTCTCCTCATCCCATTCATCTTGAAAATCCTCTTCGGTATCATTGGCCCAAACAGTGATATCGAACTCCGAATGGACATCGGCGTCCTCCGGCAGAGTGAACTCGAACTCGCCGAACTCGTCTTCGATGCCATCTCCAGTCCTAATTTCATCTTCTCCATCTTCTGTTTCATATTCCATCATCCATTCGACATTTATATTGTTAGCTTGGGAACCATCTAGGAGATTTTCTACTGAGTAGTATGCCTTTACTTCCTCGCCAGGATGATAAACATCTTTATCTGTTTCTACTTCTAAAGAATACTTCTGAATTTCAAATTCCATAACTTCGAGTGTTTCTCCAGTTTCGGTACTGTTCACTACCACATAATAAGTGCCGTCCTCTTCGTCTTCAGGTATGATGTACTCAGTACTCCAGAACTCGTTAACCAATTCTTGGTCTTCCCACAAAGCTCCGTCCATTAATCTATAGGGTTCCTCCAGACTGTTTAATATGGCTACATCTATGTTTTGGGGGTAATCACTCTCGACTTGCAGACGTATCTCCTGTCCCTGGGTATAAATATCGAGTTCGGGTTCTATAGATACGCTGAGGTATATGTCCAATACTGTAAATGTGTCATTGGCTAGTTCGACATTTTGTAAATCTCGGATAATCAAGGTAAAATTACCTTCTTGGTCAACATCGAAGCCACCTGAAAAAGAGCCGTCTTCTTGATCTGCCTGTTTTCTTTTAACATAATTTTCTTCACCATCGTGAATCAAAAAGACATCAACATGATAGGGATGCTCTTCGGGAGAATTATCGTGCTGATCCTTTATTTCTCCGGAATAATATATAGTTTCTCCGGCAAAGAATGTATCTTTAGGTGTTTCATGATCATCCGCTGTTGTCATCACAGTAGATCCTTCAGTAAAGTCTTGTTCATAGATATTAACGAAGTATGAATTGAAGTCTCCGTCGGTGTCAGATATCGTAAGATTGTATTCTCCCTCACTCATACCGGTTAGATCGAAAAAGACATCTTCATCGGAACTTATGTAGTTCCCGTTATTATCTGTTTCTACGTTTTCCGAATCCATCAATGATCCTTCGTATCTTAATTGAACTTCTAGAGTTTCTTCGATCAAGTCTGACTCTATCGTAAAGTAGAGTTCTGATCCAATAGGAAAATTATCGGTTTGAACCTTATTCTCATCGGTTGCATATATCTCTCCGTCTTCTCCTTGTGCTCCGACCTCACTAGTAAATCCGATCACAATCCCCGAGGTCACCAGTAGAAAAACAACCATATAATTCAACACTTTTTTTCTTTTCATATTCGATTCCTCCAAATACAGTGTATTACAACAAACTAATTAAACTGGATATATATAATTTTAATCTTCAAAAATCACCGATCGAACGATTTTTTCGGTATATCTCTCGAAAGGACCTATTATCCTATCAAAGAGGAAGTCCAACTTTCCTCGAGATGCGGCCCAATATGCGATGACCGCTACAGCTATACCCGCGGGAATATCCAGTAACCAATGAACTCCAAGGTAGATTATAACGAAGCCGGTCAGAGCAGTAAAAACGAATCCAAAAACTGCTAGCCTTTTTGCTTTTATCCTGTATAAAGCGAACAGGCTTATGGTGAATGGTATACTCATGTGACCGCTCGGCATGCAGTTCACCTGTCTATTTGTCAACTGTATCAGGGCATCGTACTGAGGATGCATGTAAACAAGAGGTTCGACGTCTTGCGAAACGTCTGAGGTGACTATCAAATGGATCAACAAATATCCAGGGATTATGAACATATAATTCACCGCAAGAGCCTTCGAGAACTCTTCTAGCAAGTCCGATTCTCTTCTCAGGATTAAGAACACTGGCATCATAGACAAAAAGAAGGAAAGACCTAAAACGTAAAATATAGATGAGGTATGGATGAGGATGGGATAATCCAGAGTCTCCTGTAACCAAACGATATGTGAAACGCCTTCAACCCTGTAGAACCAGTCGGTAACTCTAAAACCGGGTTCATATAGATCTTGAATCAGGTTCTCGACCTGAAGAGCTAGAGCTACCAGTGTCATTATAAAAAGTCCCCCTCTAGAATCCCATAACGTGTTCTTCAATGAATGTAGATCGATCTTTTTGTGTTCGTCGAAAAATAAGACTGATATGAGTATGAGTAGGATCAAACTCGGAAGGAACCAGAGTGTGCCTTTGTAAAGTGGGTCCATGATCTCTACCCCTCTAAAAAAGAACAGGTATAAATTATTTATTAAAATTCATTTAGAACTGGAATATCGAATTCACGGAAAGACTTTTAGCTTTCCGGCTGTAATAGAAAATAGATGTTAGGGATCCCCTCATACATCGAGTCTGATAAGTTGGAGAAAAGGGCGTATCAGGTGAAAATTTTTGAAGATATAAAGGAAAAAAACTCTTTGGTGGTCCTTCCAACTGGACTTGGAAAGACGATAATCGCGGTTTTCTTGATATGTTGGAAGCTCGACAAGAATAAGAAAGCTTTGATGATGGCCCCCACTAGACCGTTATGTAAACAGCATCTTGATTTTATACTTGAAACCACCTCTCTCGCAGAGAACGATGTTGAATTGTTGACAGGCGAGCTTTACTCACCTAGAGAGAGGAAAGAGATATGGGGTGGAAAAACAAAAGTCTTCATCGCAACACCTCAGACCGTTAATAACGATCTCCATGAGGTCCCCATCGATTACATCGATCTGATGGTTTTTGATGAGGTCCATAGAGCCACGGGAGATTATGCTTATGTGGAGATCGCAAAAGCATGTAAAGAAAAGATGCAATTTTTAGGTTTAACGGCCTCTCCGGGAAGTTCATACGAACAGTTGGTCGAAGTGTGTGCGAATCTTGAAATAGAGAATATAGAAGTGAGAAGGGAGGTAGATGATGACGTTGAGCCCTACGTTTCTGAAAAGATGATAGATTGGATCGAGATAGAAAAGAGTGAGGAACTAGAGGCTTTAGAAAAATGGTCGAACTCTATTTTGAAGGATTTTATCGACGAATTGAGTGATTACACTAAACAAGCGAGAAATCTGAGTCCTGGTAAAATAGGCAAGTCCGTGTTAATAGATATACAAGAGAATCTCAAGAAGAGGATCGATCAAGAGAACAAGGGTTATCTTTTCCATGCTCTTTCCCTTGCCTCAGCCTCTATAAAGATATCTCACCTTAAAGAACTGATTTTAACACAGGGTATCGATGCCGCTTATAGTTATCATCTCAAGCTCTTAGACGACGAAAGCAGAGCCGCGAAATATATAACCAAAAGGGACGAGTTCGATAGATTAGGAGAGAAGTTGATGGATCTGAAGGCCATGCCGGTAGAGATAAATCCAAAATTGAACGAAACCAAGAGGATATTGAGAGAAAAAAGGAAGAGTGGAAACGCGATCGTTTTTGCTCAATACCGAGATACTGTCGATTATTTGGTTGAAGAACTGGAACGTGTGAAAGGTATTTTTCCTTCACGACTTGTGGGACAAACTGATAGAGAGTTGAACGAGGGTATGAGTCAGGATGAACAGGGAAATGTTTTGGAAGATTTTAGAGACGGTAAAACGAACGTCCTAGTTTCTACAAGTATAGGTGAAGAAGGCCTTGATATACCGTCCACGGAGATGGTCATCTTTTATGAAGCCGTCCCGTCGGCGATAAGATCCATTCAGCGAAAGGGTAGAACCGGAAGAGATGGGAATATAGGTAGAATATATGTGCTCCTTACCGAAGATTCTAAAGATGAAGCTTTTTATTGGAAAAGCCGACAAGAAGAAAAGAAGATGTACGATCACGTATACCGCCTTAAAAGGGAACTTGAAGAAAGCGATGATCCAAAAAGTAAGATCCGGTCGCTGAAAATGAATTCACATTCTTGTCAGAACAAATTAGAAGACTTCTGACCAGACCTCTCAAAAAGATTTAATATACACCACTCCCAATCCATCTTATAGTTAATGAACCTGAAATTGAGGAGGTATAGAAGACTTGAGCGATCTGACCCCGATGATGGAACAGTATTATGAGATCAAGAATGAGTATTCAGATTCTATAGTCTTCTTCAGGATGGGAGATTTCTACGAGATGTTCGACGAGGATGCAAAATTAGTTTCTAAAGAATTGGATATCACTCTAACTTCTCGAGATAAAGATGGTGATGATCCTACTCCTATGGCCGGAGTCCCATATCATTCAGTTGAAAGCTATCTGCAGCGGTTGATAAAAAAGGGATACACTGTCGCGATCGCGGAACAGACACAAGACCCTGATGAAGCAACTGGTATAGTTGAAAGGGAAGTAGTGAGAGTTGTAACTCCAGGTACTGTAGTGGATGACGGTATGATAGAAGGTTCAGATAATAATTTTCTCATTTGTATATATGCTGAGAAGAACGGCTTAGATTCTAAAGATGAATATGGTATTTCAGTAGTAGATGTTTCTACAGGGGATTTTTTCGTTACCGAACTTGAAGGAAAAGAGAACTTGTTCTCGGAAATACTAAGATACGAACCGACCGAGTGTATTCTTCCAAACTCTCTCTACGATGACGAACAATTTTTGGATGAGTTGAAACGGGAAAACGAGATGATGATTCACAGCCATCGCGAGGATGCTTTCCATACAGCTAAAAGTGAATTACTATCTCATTTCAGGACCAATTCACTTGAACCACTGGGTCTGGAAGGGAAAAGTAGGGCGGTGAAAGCCGCTGGGGCCGTACTCGATTATCTCAAGGGGACACAGAAGAGAACGATGGATTACATCAAACGTCTACGATTTTACTCTTCAGATCAGTATATGACCCTTGATGCCACAACATTAAAAAATCTCGAAATTTTTCGAAGCCTGCGGGAAAGGAATAAGGAAGGTACTCTTTTGAGCGTTCTAGACGAGACAGTAACTGCCATGGGCTCAAGAAAATTGAGGAATTGGCTCCAACAGCCTCTTTTAGATTTAGATAGGATAAAATCAAGACTTGATGCAGTTGAGATATTGACCGACAGCATATTTTTGAGAGACGATATCCGTGAAGAAATGGACGGTCTCTACGATCTAGAGAGATTGATCAGCCGCGTTGTGTACGGCAACGCCGACGCTAGAGATCTTCTCGCCATCGGAGACGCCCTGTCAAAGATACCCTCGATAAAACAGATGCTCAAAGAAAAAGGAGTCGAAAAGAACGGGGAAAGTAAGCTAAAAGAGATATTTGAGCGAATCGATACTCTTGAAAAGATAAGGGAAAAGATCGAATCAGCGATAGTTGAAGATCCACCTGCAACGGTCAAGGAAGGCGGGGTAATCAAGGAAGGTTTTGATGAAGAACTCGATGAACTGAAGAGTAAAGCTCAAGAAGGTAAAGAGTGGATAAATTCTTTAGAGGAAGAAGAGAAAAAAGAGACCGGGATAGGAAAATTGAAAGTAGGATATAACAAGGTTCACGGATATTATTTGGAAGTACCGAAATCAAAGACAGATAAGGTCCCTGAGCGTTATTCAAGAAAGCAGACATTGAAAAACGCTGAAAGGTATTATACTGAAAAGTTGAAAAATAAGGAAGAAGAGATAATCAGCGCTGAGGAGAAGATGGAGGCACTCGAATATGAGATATTCAAAGAGGTGAGGGAAGAGGTAGGGGCGGAAGCTGAGAGGTTCCAGGAGACCTCGAGAGCGTTAGCTGAACTTGACGTTTTAGCCGATTTTGCACATGTGTCCCTCAGGAACAACTACAACCGTCCTGAGGTCTTTCCAAAAGGGAAGATCGAGATAAGGGAGGGAAGACATCCTGTGGTGGAGACAACTATAGACGAGAACTTCGTTCCTAACGATGCTGACCTCGATGACATGAACAATCAATTCTTGATCATCACCGGCCCAAACATGTCGGGAAAATCTACCTACATGCGGCAGATAGCCCTGATAATATTGATGGCCCAGGTCGGGTGTTTTGTTCCCGCTGAAAAGGCGAAGATAGGTGTTGTAGATCGTATATTTACCCGTGTCGGAGCCTTAGATGACCTTACGAAAGGACGATCGACCTTCATGGTCGAGATGGTCGAACTCGCAAATATACTTCACAGCGCGTCCGAAAACAGCTTGATATTGTTGGATGAGATCGGTAGTGGAACCAGCACTTTCGATGGTCTGAGTATAGCATGGGCAGTCACTGAATATATCTGCAGGGAGATAAATGCGAAGACGTTGTTCGCGACACATTATCATGAGATAACTGAGCTGGAGAAATCCCTAGATACGGTGAAAAACCTTCATGTAGCGGCGAAAGATGCAGGCGGTGAGATCAAGTTCTTGAGAAAGGTCAGGGAGGGGAGTACTGATGAGAGTTATGGTATCCATGTTGCCTCTCTTGCTGGACTTCCAGATCCTGTCGTTGAGAGATCTAATGAAGTTCTGAGTCAGATTGAGGAGGATCACACCATAAAGATGAAAAAACACGAAGGGCCGAAATTTACACAGATGGTTTTCGATCCGGAAACCGAAGAAGGGACAACATCCGATTCTCATCCTGTCGTGGAGAAGTTGAAGGAGATTGAGGTGGAGAACATGACGCCTATGGACGCGATGAATGAACTCTGGAAACTTAAGAATGAGGCGGAGGAGGATTGACCTTGGGAAAGATCAATATCCTTTCGAAGAAAACGGTTAACCAGATAGCTGCCGGAGAAGTCATTGAGAGACCGGCATCAGTAGTTAAAGAGCTGATAGAAAATTCTCTAGATGCCGGAGCAAATGAGATATCAGTGGAAGTGGATGAGGGAGGCAAAGAGAGGATTAAGGTGAAAGATGACGGTTTTGGAATGACTAGGGACGAAGTAGAATTAGCTTTTCAAAAACATGCTACAAGTAAAATCGAGGAGATCGAGGACCTAGACGATCTTAGCAGCTTAGGTTTCAGGGGAGAGGCGCTGCCGAGCATAGCCGCAGTTTCGAAAGTGACGACCCTGACTAAACCGGAGGACCAGCTCGAGGGGACGAAGATAGTTCTACACGGTGGTGAAGTCAAGAAGATGGAGGAAGCTGGTTGTGCTGTAGGTACCTCCATTGAAGTAAAGGATCTTTTTTACAATACGCCTGCGAGAAAAAAGTATCTTAAGAAGACTAACACTGAACTTTCACATATAAGTGAAGTCGTGACTCGTAACGCTATAGCCAATCCTGAAGTAGAGTTCTCTCTCAAACATAATGGAAACGAACTAACTTTCGTTCCTAAATCTTCTTCGATGCTTGAGAACATAAAGTCGATCTATGGTGTGGAGATCGCGAAAAAGATGATCGAGGTCGAAAAAGAATTGGAATATTTTACTCTTAAGGGTTACGTGAGCAAGCCCGAGATCACTCGATCGAATAGAAAACATATTTTCACTTATGTAAATTCTAGATACGTGAAGAATAATGTTCTGAAAGACGGTATCGTTGATGGTTATGAAACGCTGCTTAAGAAAGGAAGATATCCATTAGCTTTTCTAGATATAAACATAGATCCTGCAAAGATCGATGTAAACGTCCATCCGACCAAGACAAAGATACGATTTTTAGAAGCTGAAAAGGTTAGAGAGAGGATAGCTAGAGCGGTGAACGAGGCACTTTTAGAGGAAGATCTCATACCCGATAGATCAGCTGAAAGCAAGATGGAAGATCTAGTAAATGGTTCTGATGAAAAAAAATCTGTTGATGATGCAAAAGAATCAAAAGACAGACAATCGAGACTGGAGCTGGAAGAAAAGAAAGAGGTTAAAGAATCTAAACTTTCTCATATGAGCATCGTGGGTATCCTTAAAGACTCTTATATTGTTGTGGAAACACCATCCGGCATGGCTATCGTGGACCAGCACGCTGCTCACGAGAGGATAAATTATGAAGAGCTTAAAGACAAGGCTAAAGGTGACCTTGAAAGCCAAAAGCTCGTTTCGCCAAAGACGATAGAATTAAAACCAGAAGAAGCAGCCCTGCTGAGAGCTAATGAAGAACTTCTTGAAGGCCTCGGATTCAAGATAGACCATTTCGGAAAGACCACTTTTAGGATCAGAGCTATTCCCGTGATCTTCGGAGAGGTACAGGAAAAAGAAGTACTGCACTCTATACTTGACGAAATCGGTGATTGGAGTACCAATTCCCTTGAAGATAGGCGTGAGGAGATGATTAAGTACATGGCATGTCATGATTCTGTAACCGCGGGAGATAAACTCTCTATAACGAGTGCTAAGCGATTATTGGAGGATCTAGGAGAGGTAAAGAATCCATATACCTGCCCTCATGGAAGGCCAACGATAGTGAGTTTCGCTGAAAAGGAGATCGAGAAGTGGTTCAAACGTACGTGAAAGGTCAAGGAAAAATTTATAAGAAACATCTCTGTATGAACATTCCCAGTTTTGAGTTTTGAGTTTCAAATGCAAAACAGCGGGGTAGGATAGCCAGGATATTCCGTCGGGCTCATAACCCGGAGATCGGTGGTTCAAATCCACTCCCCGCTATTATACATCTTTTCTCTCCTTGGAGAAAATTTAACTAAGGGTTATCTATATTGAAGATTACGATGAATAAAGAAACTAAAGAGGAGTATTTGGAGACACTATACAAGTTATCCTTAGAAAGTGAAGATAGAAAAGTAAAGACCGGTGAGATCGCAAAGGATCTGAGTGTCTCTTCCCCCTCTGTAACAGAGGTACTGCCCAAGTTAGAAGAGGAAGGTTATGTTGTTTATCGGCCTTACCATGGGGTGAAATTGACTGAAAAAGGTCGAAGAGAGGGCATGAGGATCGTCAGAACACATAGGGTATTGGAAGTTTTTTTAGACGAGTTTTTCGACATATCTGATGATAAGATGCATGAAAAAGCCTGTGAACTCGAGCATATCTTTGATACGGAGATGATAGACGAGATCTGTGAGAGGATGGGCGCGCCTTCGGTCTGCCCACACAGTAATAAAATACCCTCCTGTGCAAGGAATGATTGCCCTCTGGATGAAATAGGCTGAACGGGAATTATATAAAAAAGCTAGAAATAAAAAGATATATTAAGCTCTTGAGTATTAATAAACCAATAAATGGGAGTGAACAATATGGATAGAACAAATGAGTTATATGAAAGATATTTAGAAGTATATGATGAGGATGAAGAAGACGATAAACTGATGGAGAAGTTCAAAGATGAGTTTCTGAGAGATGAGATGGAGGATATACTAGAAAGTTTTGAGATCGAACTAAACAGTAACTGGGTCAAGGACGATATGGCCTCTCAGATGCTGTCTACCGAGTTATATAAGAGAGTGAAAGATGCGGTTGCAGAAAGTTCTGAAGAGGAGGACGAAACGGTCGAAACAGGATCTAAAGAACCTTCTACATCAGCTAAACTTTTCGGAGACTTCGATATAGGTGCACCAAGCTATATAAAGAAATTCTGGAAAGAGATGCAGAAAGAAGTTGATAAAAATTTGAAAGATATCAAGATCAGTCCTGAAAAGTACTGGTTAGAGATCGAAAAGATGTGGGAGGAACAATCTGAAGTTATTAAGAAAAACATCGAGATGTTGGCAAAAACGAAGTTGCCCGAGGAGGACGTGGAAAATCTAAAGAGCGAATGGGAGGACTTCACCGAAGAGATGAATTTTCATCTGAAAGAGATTCCTTTAGAGATAGAATTGAAAAGAGAGTCTATCAGTGATATAATAGAAGAGCACACTAAAGAAAGCCGAAAGATCATGGCAGATCCTGAGAGAAAGATCAGGGACCTTTATCCATTGTGGTTCGATATGATCAAAGAGGTCAGAGAGGAATTGGAAGAAGGACGAAACAGGCTCGAGGACAAAGAAGAGGAACTCAGTGACACTTGGGACGAATTCTCAGAGAGTATCACCCACGAATTAAGAGAACTCGCTGAGGATCACGACGAAGCTAAAAAGTTGTTGGATAAGTGGGATCTGATCTCTGACAAATTGGATAAGAAGATGGTAAAGATACCCGAAAAACACGATGATATCTATAAAGAATTCTGGGAAAGTCTGGGTAGGAAGAAACCGAAGCTGGCGAAGAAGATAGAGGAATTCACTGAGATCACTGAGAAAGACTATATGGATAGGATAGAAAATGTTCTAGAGCCAATTCGGTCCACTTATGAAAAGATGATGAAACCTAAAGAGAAGGACGAAAAAGAAGAGATAGAAGAGTTGAAGGAAAGGATATCTGAACTAGAAAAAAGGCTCGAAGAGAAAGACTGAAAAATCTCTT
>JBMCEH010000032.1:0-10817 GCA_048620775.1 Candidatus Natronoplasma sp.
GACTATACCTCTGTAAAGACCGAATAGATTCTGCATCTCTTCCTCTCGGTTGGGAAGCTCATCAGGGATGAAATCAAAGGAAAGTTTCTCTTGATCTTTGATGACACGACCGGTTGATTTTTCAAAGTCCATATCGAGCCTCGCTTATCTTTTGTTAAAGTAATCTCATATAAAACAATGATGCTAAATAGTTATTGCGATCTTTTTAAATGTCCCCAAACCCCGTCCATCCTTTCTTCTTCCAAGAGAACCACCATGTCACCTCTGCCAGAAAATCGATCTATGTTCTTTGCCATGACCTTTTCGCGATGGGCTTCCAATTCCTGAAAGCCTTTTAACTTGTTTATGAATCGGTCCCATTCGTTTGCAAATTCTACTGGGTCATCTGCCTCTATCTTTTTTCTTCTCAACTTCTTTTCTCTCAAGGCCTGGTGTATCCATTGGATACCAGTAACGTGCTCGCAGTAAGCCATTGTATAGTGTTCCTCATCCATGTCTAAAGCTACTATCTCGATATCATTTTCTAAACAGTAATTCATAAAAAAGGTGTAAGAGGGAGGGGGAAGACTTACATCTCCGAATCTTTTGAGTTTTTCTGCATATACTTTTTCAGGTGTTGAAGGTTCTACGTTGGTTTCGATATCCTTGCGCTCCATGAATTCTTTAAGTCCCTTTTTTTCCTCCCTAGATATCGGTAAACCTCCTACCTCAAAATTTATTTTTTTAACTTCCCTTTCTAACCTTTTTGCCTCGGACACTAAACCTTTAACTACTCCCAAAATATGGGTTTTCGACCCATTTTTATCGAATTGATAATGACTAAACGCACTCATCTTCAACATCAACCCTTTCTTTCATCCAAAAGTTCCGAGACTTCCCCTTTGTCCTCTATCCTAGATAATTCGTCTTTTTCGATCAACGGTATACCCTCTATGTTTATTCGAGTTGTCTTCTGGTGTAAGAAAATCACGGGATCCTTTTCCATGATGTCTGATAGGTTGGAAACTATCTTTGCTTTTTTCTTCAAGTCGCTGTCTTCTTTCGCTCCGACCCCGCTAAGAAAGATTTTTTCTTCGTCTTCTGTGATCGCTTCGAATGGACATTTACAGGTCGGTACTATCTTGTAGCCTATGGAAAGGAGAGATTCAAAGATGATTTTTTCCAAACCAGAATACCGCTCTATTGAGATATCGTATTCCTCCTCATATTCTTTCCTTTCAAATGGATTGATCGGAAGTATTAGATCTTCTCCAAGGAACTCCTGCAATCTCAAAGCAACTTCCAAGTCCGCCCCCATCCCGTTCTCGTATTTTTGTATCGATTTTCGTGAGACCCCGGCTATATCTGCAAGTCTGCTTAGAGGTATCTTTTTCTCTTTCCTGGCTTTTTTTAATAGATTAGAGTCCATCTTGACATATAATCCTCCAGGGGCCGAAAAAACATAGGGGGGTACCCCTTCAAGTATCATGTCTTTAAAGGTTTCGGGAGACACCAATGGTATGCCTTTTCGAGAATAAACCACCCCTTGTCTCAATTTTCTTTGACCGCCGATCCAAGAAATAAATAATGGAAAAGCATCAAGAGCATCATTTAAGATTTTCAGCTGCTCGGTCTCTCTCATCCTAGAACTATCTGCATTCACTGAGACGCTTATTACAAAGAGACGGTCGTCTTTCCGTGCTATGATGTCAAAGGGCATGGTATCTTGGTACTCTCGTTTGGAAATATAGAATCCTGCCTTAGAAAGTACCTCCCTCACTTCCTCGATAAGTTGTGGTCGGTTCATCGACATTTTAATTTACTTAGAGGTTCTATTTAAATATAACGTGGATATTTCTTCTAGAAGACTTTATAAAATTCATTGGATCATAAAGATATCAATCGTTGAAATAGACCTCCCAGTATACCGTAGAATTGAGCCACTCATGATTTGAAGATACCTTTTCATCGAGTTCATTCACTTTTTTCCCAATATCTAAAGGCAAAAACTGGTAAAACCCATACGGAATTATGAATTTTTGGTAAAAGTTCACATCTTTTATTCCCGGCAGATCCGAGAATTTTTTTTTCAAAAGTGAATTGGAATAAAGGCTACTTCCCTGTGGAAGGGCCCATTGATACAGGATTCTAAGACTTAGCGGGTGAAGGCTCTCAAAAACGAATTTTTCCTTCGTTACTCTCTCAACCTCAAGGATGAAGTCTTCTATATCTTTTTGGTCTAATAGATGAAAAAATCTCATGCTAATACTTATATCGAAACTTTTATCTTCAAAAGGCAGGTCTAAAGCATCTCCCTGGATCCTTTCAACCTCATTCTTCATCAACATTTCTCTACTCGCATCGAGGCCTATGACGCGTCCTCCTTTGTTTGATAGAAGTTCGGAGAATCTCCCAGTTCCTGTAGCGATATCAAGAATTTTTTTGTCATCTGGATCTACAAGTGAGAGAAGCATACTTTTTTCTCTAAAATCGAGAACTTTGCCTCCACCAGTAAATCTACTCTCGTCATAACTCTCAGCTATCTCATCCTCTCTGTACCATTTTTGACCTTTCTTAAACATATTTAGCCTCAAAGAGCAAATGTTGGAGTTCGATATACTAGTTCTAAAGTACCTACATCATCTATAAATGTTTTCTGAACATTGGTCATATATTTTATTTTTTCACTCATCTTTGAAAAAAACCGGCAAAAACTATATTACCCTAACTATTTATCATAGATTGTTTAGTGGTACACATGGGCAGCAAAGAGGGTTCAGGAAAAAAGATTTCTAGTATCAATCTAGCCCAGAAGATAGACGAGTGTACCTTCGAAAGCACGTTTTTCAATAAAGAAAAAAACAATAGCTTCGGCCATTTCAGCAGCGTCATAAAAGAAATCAAGGACGGCGAAGGTGGAACTAGTCACTTGGTCAAAATAAGACCACCGCTCTTTTATTTGAATGGCGTCCTTAGCAATATCTCTCGTTTACTGTCTAGTACTGGATCTCGAAAGATACTCGATAATAAACGATGGAGTCTTCGAGAAGAAGAATATCTCAGGAACATAAATCCAGACTTTGAAATAGACGATACAATTCATGATAACGCGATAATGATGGAAAAGATCGACGGGAAAGTTGCTTTTGATGTGCTTAGATCTGAAGAGCTAAGTAAAAAGGAAAAATTGGCTACGATACAAAAAATTTCTAAAGGATTGAGAGACATACATCGAAAAGATCTTTATCATGGGGAACCCAATACCCAGAACTGCCTGATCACCGATGATGGAGAGATATATTGGATCGATTTCGAGATAGAATATCATGAGGATTTATCTCTTATAGAGAAGAAAGCTAAGGATCTCGAGCAGATGCTTTTTTCTATGATGGGGGCATTTGAAGAAGAAAAAGAAATAGGATTAGATGACGGAGAATTGATAGATCTAATCCTCGAATCCTATGGAGATAAAGATGTCATCTCCTATTTTCTAAATAATGCTAATGTACCATTTTTCGCTCCATATAGGATATATCAATTGGCTTTTTCCTCAGCATATCGTTTTTATCAAGTACAGATAAATCTTTTGAAATATTTGAACTCTTGGGAGTCTGAAATTTGAATGGGGAAGATAAGTCTAGAAATATAGTGCTTTCTAATCCTTTCTGGAGATTCTTCATCTCCATCTTGCCCTCTATTTTTGCAATCATCATATTCTATATCCTCGGCCCAGAAATTTATACTCCTGCCGTAAGTGTTTTACTAGCCTTTTACTTTGCAGTAGGTGTTGGATGGCTAGTATCGCCTGTACTAGCTCTATCTTCAGGGATGCATCCTGTGGGAGTGGTAATTTTTCTTGTATTTATATCATCTCAGAGTTCATTGATAGTCAGTGTAAACTATCCACTTCTGGAGAGAATCCCCTCTCTTGGTCTTTATATGGAAAGGCTCCGTAGAAAGGCTAGAAACATCATCGAAGAAAAAGAACGCGTAAAAAAAATCGGATATCTCAGCATATTTTGGTTGATGTTCTTACCGGTATACGGAACAGGTCCCAACGTCATGACACTCGTGGGAAGATTATTAGGTCTCAAATGGAAAACGGTTTGGCTAACGGTCACTTTATCGGCGTGGGTGAGATTTTCCATAATCACAACTCTTCTGTACTTTGGATACTTGCATATCTGATTCCGTATCCCCGAACGGGAATGAAACAAAACATTTATATAATAAAAAGAAACAGACTATTGTAGGCAGTAAAATATGCAACGGGGTGGAGCGAGGAGAGATTGGGATATCGAGTTTGAAATATCGTACTGATTTTTGAGATGGCGTAAAGATCTCGATTCATCCCGCTGAAAACTAAATAAAAATTAAAGATGTGATATGTATGTCGACTGAGACACAGTCAAAGGGAAAAGATAGGCCCGTAATCGAAAGGGTCACTGAATGTCCTGAATGTGGAAGTAGTCAGCTCGCTCAAGATTATGATCGGGGCGAATTGATATGTGAAGAATGCGGTTTAGTTATAGATGATCAATATATAGATCAAGGTCCGGAGTGGAGAGCTTTCGATATGAAACAAGAGCAGAATCGAGCGAGGGCAGGTCCGGCGATGACCGAGATGATGCACGATAGAGGTTTATCCACCAAGATCGATGAAAGCAATAGGGACTCTCAGGGTAGAAGTCTATCAAACAGTAAAAGGGCTCAGATGTATAGGCTCCGAAAATGGCAGAGAAGAAGTAGGGTTTCGGGAGCTAGAGAGAGTACTCTTATATCCGCATTGAGTGAGATAAAAAGATTGGCTTCGAGCATGGGTTTGCCCAATCATGTCAAAGAAAGGTCTGCTTCTATCTATAGAAAAGCGGTAGAGAAAAATCTTATCCGAGGTAGGAGCGTAAAGATCGTAGCTACAGCAGTTCTTTATACAGCTTGTAGAGAGTTGGGTCTACCTCGGACTCTCGATGAGTTTACGGAAATGACTGAATTCGATAGAAAGGAGATCGGAAGGACCTACAGATTCCTGAAGTGGGAGCTAAACATGAAACTCAAGCCCACTAAGCCGCAGAACTATCTGCAGAAGTTCTGTAACGAATTGAATTTGGTCGGCGATGTCAAAAGGTTAGCTGAAGAGATATTGAATAAAGCTGAAAATGAAGAGATCCTTTCTGGGAAAGGCCCGACCGGTTTGGCAGCCGCTGCTATTTATATAGCGGGCATAAAAACTGGTGAGAGGAGGACTCAGATCGAGATAGCAGATGTAGCGGACGTTACAGAAGTAACGGTACGTAACAGATACAAAGAACTAGCTGAAAAACTAGGTCTTACTGTAGAAGTCTGAAAAATCCTTTAAATTTTTTAGCTCCTGCTTACAGGAAAATCGCGAATTAAGAGATTAACCAACAATTTATAAGACTCCTCTACATCGTTACTCTGGGCGATAAAATGGAATACGGCTTGGAAAATAACGTTCTGATAGCAAAACTTGAGAATGGTGAGGATATTTTTGAATCTCTTGAAAAGATCATGAATGAGATAGAGCATGAAAGTGCTGTGGTCTTGAGTGGAATAGGTATGTTGAGAAATTTCAAAGTTGGTTTTTACAATAGTGAAACCGGTGATTACGAATGGGAAGAATTCACCGAACCTAAAGAGCTGCTTTCTCTGAAGGGGAGTATCACCAAAGAAGGAAGTATGCATCTCCATGTAGAAATCGGTGGAAGAGATCACAATGTATATGGAGGACATCTAGAGGGCGGAAAAGTTTTCAACGTGACTGAACTAGCTATGTTGGTGTTTAAAGACTTAAAACTTTCTAGAAAAAAAGATGAAGAATTGGATATGTATCTTCTCTCTGTGGGGTGAGGTACAATCGGATATGAACAGATAGAACACACGGCAGACGTAGGTATACATGCGTACGGAGATGATTTGGAAGAAGCGTTTGAAGAAACGGCAAAAGCTATGTTTAGTATAATCACTGATATCAGTAAAGTGAAGAAAAAAAATAAACGTAAACTAGAGGTAGCATCGGAGAATTTAGAGAGTTTATTGGTCAATTTTCTCTCGGAGCTCATATATCTTCATGAGGTGCATAACGAATTGTATCGGGACTTTGATGTAAAAATCGAAGAGGAAGGTTTGATAAGACTGACAGCTTCGGCTGAGGGGGAAAAAATCGACTTGGAGAGACATGATATGGATACAGCCGTCAAAGCAGTGTCTTATCATGAGATAAGTATTGATTCTAAGGGGGATGTTAGGATAATATTCGACGTATAAATTTCTACTTTCACTGACCCCCTTAAGGAAATTTAATAAAGGACCTCGATGTGAAAGAAGTGATAAAATGAGCGAAGAAGAAATAAAAAAGTTGCCAGGAGTAGGACCCGCAACTGCAGAAAAGCTCATGGACTCAGGTTATAAGGATCTTTTGTCCATAGCCGTAGAGTCTCCGCGCGTACTTTCGGATGTTGCCGATATAGGAGATTCCACTGCAGGTAAAGTTATTCAAGCAGCTAAAGATGCTGCAGAGATAGGAGGGTTTGAGACTGGTGAACAGCTTTTAGAGAAGAGAAAAAATGTTGGAATGCTTACTACTTCTGCAGAGAGTGTAGACGATCTGTTAGGAGGAGGTATCGAAACCGGCTCGATAACTGAGTTCTTTGGCGAATTCGGTTCGGGAAAGACTCAGGTAGCGCATCAGCTTTTAGTCAACGCTACTCTTCCTGAAGAGGAGGGTGGTTTGGACGGAGAAGCGATGATAATCGATACCGAGAACAGCTTTAGACCTGAAAGGATAACTGAAATAGCGGAGAGCAGGGATCTCGATGTGGAAAGCATCTTGGAATCCATACACGTCGCTAGAGCTTTCAATACCCATCATCAGATGCTGCTAGCTGAGGAAGCCCTAGATATAGGGGACGAACATCCTATAAAATTGCTCGTAGTGGACTCGTTGACATCTCATTTTAGAGCTGAATATGTTGGAAGAGGATCCTTGGCCGAAAGACAGCAGACATTGAACAAACATCTTCATGAACTTTTGAAATTCGCCGAAAGGAATAACGCAGCTATTGTGGTTACCAATCAAGTCACCGCCAATCCAGATCAGTTTTTTGGTGATCCAACAAAACCGATAGGCGGACATATCTTAGGTCATACAGCGACATTTAGGGTATACCTGAGAAAGAGCAAGGGAGATAAGAGGATAGCAAGGCTAGTTGATTCTCCAAACATGCCAGAAGGAGAGGCCGTTTTCAAGGTCGAAGCTCGTGGGATTACTGAGTGAAAGAACAACTTCTGAATTAACTTACAGGAGTCAAAAACATTTTTCTTTATTTATTTTATATACTGTTTAAAAATCTTTGAATTTAACTTATTTAAAAGTTTTCTATATTTATCTATAAAAAGTGGAAAAGATTTAAATTCTTCCGCAATGAATAGATTGAATAGGGTATTCGGGGCTAGTAGGTTAGAGTGCATCCCATCCCACCATCCTGACCTAAAAAACTAGCCCCTTCCCCTTTTCTTATACTTTGCTTCGAACTTCGATTTTGTTATCTGTCTTTAGCTGAAGCTATTACCGCCTGCCCGAAGGGGATACCCATATCTCCGTTAGGGATTTTCTCATGCACTAATAACTCATAACCTCGATCTTGTAGATATGACCTTATACTTTCCACTATCGGTCTGTTGTAAGAGACACCGCCGGATACACCGATATCATTTATACCCCTCTCCTCAGAAGCTTGGATTGCCGACTGAGCTATAGCTCGAGAAACTGAGTTTACGTAAGATGCAGCAAGATTCTTTTTCGAGCCATCATCTTCCATCATATTGAGAAAGGAATCTAGTGTTTTGATTTTGTTTTGAGTGACTTCGATTTCGTATCTTTTTATAGGCTTTCCTTTGATCAGAAGTTCCTCTAGTTTCATTGCAGGCTCTCCTTCGTAAGTCCTATCTTTACAAACATCTAATCCTGCGGAGACTGCATCTAATAACCTTCCAAAACTCGTAGTTTTCACGCTGTCATCCATCAATTTATCAAATATCTTTTTTTCTTCCCCTCTGAAATAACTTCCTTCAATACCCATCTTTCTTTGTATAGCAAAAACTAGTCTTCTAGGATCTCTTATCGCTTTTTCTCCACCCAATAATGGAAAAGATTCGAGATGATTTAGCCGTTCATAACTGGTTTTATCACAGTACAGTATTTCCCCTCCCCAACTGTTACCGTCTTCCCCGTATCCAGTTCCATCTATCGCGATAGTTATTATCTCTTCTAGGTCATGCTCGAGCAATAAGGAAGCTCCATGGGCCCAATGATGTTGTATCTCATTTGTTTTCGCATCGAACTCTTCTGCGATATCAAGACCTAGTTTTCTGCTTTGGTATCGTGGATGGAGATCGACGGCTACTGAATCTATGTCTTCTAGTCCCAGCAAGGACATCAGATGTTTTCTCGTATCCTCATAAAATCTAGTGGCGTCATAAGATTTGAGATCACCTAAGTACTGGCTAGCGTATAACAATCCGTCAGTAGAAAGAGTGAAACATCCCTCCTTATCAGCTCCCGCAGCCATAGTTTTTCCCTCCTCAAATTCTAGAGCCGATGGAACATACCCTCTAGCTCTCCTGATCATGAAAGCGTCTTGTCCATGAGTCCTGACTAGCGAATCGTCGACTCGGTTGGCGATCTTTCTGTTGTGGAGTAAAAAATACTGGAATTGCAGATCGAAAGCTTCTTCGTTATCTATTATCATGGGCTCTCCTGGTAGGTTCGCACTCGTCATCACGACCGCATCTAGTTGACTTTTTTTGAAAAAGAGGTGGTGAAAACCGGTGTAGGGCAGCATCATTCCAACAGTTGGAAGGCCTGGAGCTGCGTAATCTAATAGTTCTTGTTTTTCTCTCTTCTTTTCATACACCATTATAGGTTTTCTAGGCCCGGTGAATAGATCTTCTCTTTCGACTTTTGCGTATCTTTTTGCTGTTTCAAGGTCTTTGACCATTATAGCAAATGGTTTCTGAGGCCGGTGATATCTTTCTCTCAAATCTGGTATTTTTTCCAATTTACAAATTATATGCATACCACCCCAACTTTTACCTACACCGATGTTCCCCCTCTCGATAAGATCGACGAATTCAGAGACGCTACCGATTCTCTCTTTTTTTTCGTTATAGAGGTTGTATTCTGGTCCACATTCTGGGCAGGATATGGTCTGAGCATGAAATCTTCTGTCCATCGGATATTCGTACTCTTCCTGGCAATCCTCACACATTGGGAAAGAGCCCATTGTGGTTTTTTCTCTATCATATGGGAGTGAATATATCGCAGAATAACGGGCCCCGCAGTTGGTACAATTGGTGAAGGCATACCACTCTCTTCTGTTCCCCTCATCTCTCATCTCATCGAGACAGTCTCCACAAAGTGCAGTATCCACAGGTATTGTAGAGGATTCTTTTTCTCCTTTAGAACTTTTTATGATCTTGAATCCCTCTTTTGCGATGTCTTTTTCATATCTTTCTACCTCTTTGATCTCAGCTAGGGGTGGGAGATTTTTCTTCAGCTTTTTTAGGAATAGATCATGGTCTTGGTCAATCACAACTTCTACTTCCCCTCCTTTGTTTTTCACGTATCCTTTCAGACCTAATGATTTAGCAACCCTATATACGGTCGGTCGAAATCCAACGCCCTGGACAGTCCCTTTCAAGATCAGCTTCATCAACTGGAAAACATGATGAGTGCTTTTTATACTTACCCATCGAAAAGACTATTTAACTAACAGTCCCTCCGCTGAACGATGGTCTGCGGTATAGATGAGGCCGGCAGAGGTCCTGTCATAGGGCCCATGGTGGTCGCTGGAGTCAAAGTCAATGATGATGGGATTTTGATGGAACTAGGTGTCAAAGATTCTAAGAGACTGGCACCTTCGACAAGGGAAGAACTCGAAGAAAAGATAAAAGATTGCAGTGAGTTCTCGATAAGGGTAGTCTCGGCTTCAGATATAGATTCATTGAGAAATTCTATGAGTCTGAATGAACTAGAAGCAGATATATTCGCAAACGTTATCGATGAATTATGTGTTGATAGCGATACTTGTTATTTAGATTCGGCCTCTACAGATGAGAAGAAATTTGCAGATATGGTAAAGAGAAAAACGAGCGTCCAACCGAGTATTGTATCTGAGCACGGTGCAGATGACGAATACCCTGTTGTTTCTGCCGCATCTATATTAGCTAAAGTTGAGAGGGATAGGAAGATCGAGGAGATATCTGAAGAGTTGGGAGAAGACATAGGTAGTGGATATCCTTCTGATGCAAAAACACGGGAGTTCCTCAGAAAATGGATATCCGAGAAAAAATCGCTACCCCCTCATACGAGAGAGAGTTGGGAGACCTGTAGAGAACTGATGAATAAGTTTTGGAATAGATCTCTAGATGATTTTTGATTATAAGCTCTGTCAAAAGTTTTGAGATATTTGTAAGGAAACACTAAAATCAAACAGAGGTCATCATAAGTTTTCCGTGCTTAACACCTATCGTACTTTTCAACCTATCAGCGATCTTTCTTATATCTTGGGGTTTCCCTTTGATCGCCATCGTTTCCATGCAGTTGTGCTTGTCAAGGTGGATGTGCATTGTTGAAACTATATGGGTGTGATCTTCGTGCTGTATTTCGGTAAGCTTATCTGAAATACCTTTTTTGTCGTGATCGTATATAAGGGTCAAAGAACCGTAGACCTCTTCATCAGATTTTTCCCATTTCTCTTTAACAAGAAAATCACGGATCAAATCTCTGATAGCTTCTGATCGGTTAGAATACATCTTTT
>JBMCEH010000033.1:0-10714 GCA_048620775.1 Candidatus Natronoplasma sp.
GTTCCCATCCCTCGTATTTAGAGATAAGGCTATCGATCTCGGACCACGCATCATTCTGACCTTCCTCATACCCCTTAAGATAGAGGGCTATCTTCTCTTCCTTTTTCATCCATATCCCTTATATCATCCTATATAGCTGAGGTCTTCGGTGCCGGCCTCCTGCTGCTGCATACCACCCATATCTTTGACCTTGCTGGTAAGTTCCTCGACTTCCTCCGCCTTCTCGTCCAGTTTTTCATAGCTTATCTCTTCTCCTAAATATTTCATCAATTTTTTCAGGACGGCCCGAGCCGCCCCTGGATCCACAAAATAACCTGAGGTCTCACCCATAAGACATACCCCTGGGATATCGTATAACTTCTCTCCAAGACCGAGAAGGAGTCCACTAGCCCCTATAATACCTGATGAAGGGTGTTCTTCTGAAAACTTGACACCCAATTTTTTCATCTCATCGATCTTTTCAGAGGTGGTTGCGGCTCCCAAGACTTCGGGTTTATCAACTATATCCCCATGGCTGTATCCACCGAGTGAAAATACACTCTCTACTCCAAGCTCTTTAGAGGCCGACAATATTTTATCAGTAAGCTGATATTGACCTTGAGGGGTCATTCCCTGGTAATCTCCAGTCAGTAAAACAAGATCAATATCGTCGAATCCTACATCTTTCTTATAATAAAGTCGATTGTTCACCAATTTCGAGAGCCCATCTTCATCTACTAGGACCTGGGGAGGAAAATAAAGTGAGTGTATCTCAGCGATTTTTTCGGCATCTATCTCATCTATCAGATGCTCTACGGCTAGTTTACCCACGTTTCCAACACCTGGGAGTCCTTCGATCAGTACAGCGTTTTCCAGATCCGGTTCCTCTACGAAATCTACGATTATATCATCCATATTTATCATCTCATTTTTCATCTAATTGTTTTTGTCTTCTCCTATAATCTCCAAACCTGTCTTCTGGAGAGTATCTAGGAGGTTTAGGGTTAACGGTTCTCTCTCCGCATTTTCTACAGAATTCCTGAAGCGTGTATTCTTCACAGGAAAGACATTTTTTTATTTTTCGCATCTGAGAACAACTCTGTCATTAGCTAGACGGGTTTATATATTTAAGGCTTCGTTATCGCTGAGATAGTGAACGATGACCAGATCTTATCCCAAAGCAAATTTTTCCAATCACTTATAGTCAAAGACTCTCCTTTAGGTTAATCACTTTTTATCATCATTCCCATATCGGCCAATCGACATCTTTTTAATTCCTTAGCTTCGGTAAAATGAAAAAAGGCTTCGCTGAAATCTATATTGTCAGCCAAGAGAAACCCCCCTTCCCTAAGATTTCTCCAGGCTAACGCGAATTCAAACATCATGGTCTCATACGAATGGTCACTATCGTGGAGAAAGATATCTATTTGTTCGGGGATCTCTTCAAATATCTTAGGGAGTTCATGGTACGTGTTCCCTACTCTCAAAGTCCATCTTTTTCTTAGAGCATCAGGGACAGCCCATCCAGATTCTTTTTCAGGGGGCAGAACAGCTCCAGTTCTTCCTTCGCTACAGGTCTCATCTAGATTCACAGGCAGATCCACCGAATAGAGACGTCCTTTCTCGTTTTTTTCCATAGCCTTCAAGATAACGGATGAAGAAAAACCATTGCATACACCGGTCTCCACCATGATCTCTGGTTTAACCTCTCTTATAAGATCATATAATCCCTGTCCGCTCTCTTCACCCAAGACCGCGGGATGATAATCATCATATTCTTCAAATTTTTCATATATCTTTTCAGATATCCCATTTATGAAGTCGTCTATAGGATATGTTTCACCTATCACATACTCCTCCAACTTATCTCTAACCGGACCTTTCATTGTTCTCTCCCATATATGTATCCTGTATGATTTCCATCATCGATCTTCCAATATCTCTTTATATTCTGGTATCACATCATCGTCGAAGGATTTCATGCCTTCGCTAGTTTTTCTGTGGACCATCATGTTCTCTATCACGTTGAAAGGTAGAGTTGCAACATCAACGCCGATCTCTGCGCAACTTCTCGCTTGTCTAGCCGTTCTTATGCTAGCTGCTAGTATCTGCGTATCGAAAGAATAGTTCTTGAATATCTCCTTTATCGACCACACGAGGTCTACACCCGAACGTATCCCCCGATCGTTACCCCAATCGTAGAGATCCATTGTCTGTTCGTCCTGATAGATGATCTTCGAACGTTCCAATTCGCTGATACTTTTACGGAGTGAGATCTCTCTTATCCTCTCGGTCAATTCTTCGGGATAATAAGTTCCTTTAGGATAGTCCTCACCTCTTTTGAGTCCGATCTGAGTTCTTACGTAATCGTCTATCCTTCCCAAGAACGGACTCACGTAATCAGCTCCCGCCTTAGCTGCCATCAGAGCCTGGTTCGGTTTCATAACCAACGTACAGTTTACAGGTATACCTTTCTCGCTCAAAACCTTTATCGCTTTAATCCCTTCAAAATCATCATCATCTTTATCCATAGCCGTGTTTATCGGAATCTTTACAACCACGTTATCGTTCACAGGATTGAATTTGTCGTAGAGGATCTCTGCTTCTTCAACCATGCCCTGACTGTCTAGCTTAGTCGCCTCCAAACTGACCGGTCCGTCGACAGTTTTCAGTATCTCTTCTATGTGTTTTTCAAGACTAATATCATTCTCTGATGACTCAACTGCGCTTTTTATAAGCGAAG
Source organism: Candidatus Natronoplasma sp. (assembly GCA_048620775.1). Lineage (GTDB taxonomy): Archaea > Thermoplasmatota > Thermoplasmata > Halarchaeoplasmatales > Halarchaeoplasmataceae > Natronoplasma. Next base: position 2,723 of record JBMCEH010000033.1, read on the forward strand.
GATTGGTCGTGACTCCATCTAATATGCCCCAAGATTCAGCTTCTTTTATCTCGTCTAGGTCTGCAGTATCTACAAATATATCCATAATATCACGCTCATACAATTTATCTTCTTTCTAAAACGTCATGCGCACTTTCTACTATATGTTCTGCGGTCAAACCGTACTTCTCCATCAACTCGTCGCTCTCTCCGGATTCACCGAAAACATTGGGTATACCAACTCGCTTCATTGGTACATGATAATCACTCTCTGAAAGGACCTGTGCTATGCCGCTTCCCATACCTTGACTGACGACGTGCTCTTCTGCGGTCACGATACCACCGGTATCTTTTGCCGAATCCACTATACTCTTCTCGTCAAGTGGTTTTATCGTACTCATGTTAAGGACTCTCGCATCGATCTCTTCCTGCTTATCGAGCATCTCTGCAGCCTTCAAACATTCTGAGACCATTATGCCAGTACCGATCAATGTGACATCAGAGCCTTCTTTTAGTATAGAGGCTTCGCCGATTTCAAATGTATCGTCTTCCTCAGTAACTATGGGAATACTTGAACGACCCATGCGAAGGTAGAAAGGACCTTCCTCTTCTGCTACGGCGAAGGTAGCTTTCCTGCTCTCGTGATAGTCTGACGGAGCGACGACTTTCATGTTGGGAAGGACTCTCATCAGAGCTATGTCTTCCAACATCTGGTGAGAGGCTCCGTCACCTCCTACGGTTATACCAGCATGAGTAGAAACGATCTTGACATCCAATTTTGGGTAAGCGATACTCTGCCTCACTTGGTCATAGGCCCGGCCCGTAGCGAAGACCGCGAATGTACTAGAGAAGACTGTTTTGCCGGAGAGCGCTAGTCCTGCTGAAACACCTGTCATGTTCTGCTCCGCTATACCCGTATTGAACATCCTTTCTGGAAATTCGTCACCGAATTTTGTTACCCTACATGAACCGCATAAATCCGCACCCACAACCACTATATCGTCTCTTTCCCTACCGAGTTCAACCAGAGCTTCTCCGTATGCATCTCGCTGCTTGGCCATCTCCCACATCATTCATCACCTCCATCCTTTTCGCCCAAGGCTTCTAAAGCCGTTTCTAACTGTTCATCATTAGCCGCTTTCCCGTGGAATGCCAAGGAACCTTCCATGAAAGGTACTCCTTTACCCTTTATGGTATGAGAAACCACGATAGTCGGTTCGCCGTGCACCTCTTCGGCTCTGTTTACCGCGTCTACGATCTGATCCATGTCATGGCCATTTATCTCCAGAACATGCCATCCGAAAGAATTCCATTTCGAGATGATCGGCTCTATGCTCATTACCTCTTCGGTCGAACCGTCGATCTGCAACTTGTTTCTATCTAGGAAAACGATCAAGTTGTCTAATTTGTTGTGACTCGCGAACATCGCAGCCTCCCAGATCTGACCTGACTGTATCTCACCGTCACCACAGATCGCAAATATCCTGTATGACTCTCTATCTAGTTTGGCGGCCAACGCCATGCCTGAAGCTATAGATAAACCCTGACCGAGAGAGCCCGTCGATGCGTCCACACCTGGAGTCGCTCTCACATGGGGATGTCCCTGAAGTCTAGAACCCAATTTTCTCAGAGTCATCAATTCCTCTACGGGGAAATAACCTGATTCGGCAAGAACCCCATAAAGAGCCGGAGCGGCATGCCCTTTACTGAGAACTAGCCTGTCCCTTTTTGGCCAATCGGGTTCTTCTGGTCTATGATCCATAACCTCAAAGTAAAGCGCGGTCAAAATATCCGCGGTGGAGAGAGAACCACCCGGATGTCCAGAACCCGCTTCATGTGTGCTTTTGACTATGTGGACTCGAACTCTCCTTGCGATCTCTTCTAACTCCTCCACCTTTGATTCTTCTAATGCCGGCATCTGATATGAAACCTCCAAAATCCTTTCTTTTACTATCTAACGGTGAAATAGATTAAGACTAATTATCTTTTTCGGAGAGAATTATTGCTTCGCTGTCTTTCAATCTAACTCTATCCTCAGCGAATGCACCGACAACCGCTGGTAAAAGCTCGTGCTCTTTTTCCTTCACCCGTTCAGCTAAACTATGTATATCATCCTCATTTTCAACTGGAACACACCTCTGATCTATTATTGGTCCACCATCAACTTCACTGGTTACGAAGTGCACCGAACAACCCGTCCTTTTCATACCCGCTTCTAGTACCGCTTGATGAACCTTTTCACCGTACATACCTTCGCCTCCAAAAAGCGGGAGAAGAGCAGGATGTATGTTTATCATCTTTCCATGATATCGGTCCACAAAATCATCGGTCAATATCCTCATATACCCAGCTAGAACTATGAGATCTGGATCATATCTTTCGAGCACTTCTATTATCTCTTGTTCGTGTTCTTTTCGACTCTTATCCCTGTGATCGATGATCTTGTAATCGATCCCGTGCTTCTTAGCCCGTTCGATGCAGTACGCATCCGGATTGTTAGTTATCAATAGTTTCATATTCGCCTCGATCTCACCAGATTCGCTAGCATCGATTATCGATTGAAAATCCGTCCCGCCTCCTGAAGCCATCACCGCAACGTCGATCATGTTATCGAACAGGTATCACCCTGTTAATAAAAAAAGATTGTGATGTTGAATCACACAAAGTTTAGCCGATAGGTATCTTCTACAGGAAAGCCTAGCAATCAAAATGATTAAATACGAAAGCTATTTTTAGTTAAAATATGGCAAAGAAAGAAGGTGGAGGAGGTTTTCAATCCGCCGCGGGTCTGATGCGCTACTTCGACGAAGAAGAAGAGAAAAGCCCTAAGATAGATCCAAGGTTAATCATAGTTCTTATAATAGTTATGATGGTCGTTTTAGAATTTGCTAGATGGCAGTGGCCGGTCTGAGATGGAGTTATTTTTTAATTCGTTCGAAAAAAAACAGACTCACCTTTACCATATTTTATCATCTTTATCTATTTATTTGAAGCTTGGAAATAATTAGAAATTACATTATTTAATGAGTTACGAAGATAAAACTTAAATTGTGTGTGGTATTATTGAACAACAAGGGTATGAAAAGAACTACTAAGATACAGAGGATCAGAGAACTCGTACATATACTTCGAGACCACGGTCTGGAAAATTTCATAAAAGAATTAGGGTTCACTAGCTTTCTATCTAGATCGAAAATGGAGGAACGAGTGGAAAGCCAGATGAAAGATGTCAAAGCTCATGAATTAAGAGAACTTTTTGAGGACCTTGGGCCAGCTTTTATAAAGCTAGGCCAATTTTTAGGTATGAGACCAGATATTTTGCCTCCGCATTTTGCCAAGGAGCTGCAAAAGCTACACGATGAAGCGAAACCCTTCTCAGGGGAGAAAGCAAGGGAGATAATAGAAAACGAACTTGAATATAAGTTAGATGAGATATTTGAAGAATTTTATAACGAACCGATCGCCGCTGCTTCAATTGGACAGGTACACGAAGCCACGCTAAAAAACGGAGAAGAAGTCGTGGTGAAAGTACAACGACCCGAGATAGAAGAGAGGGTAAAAGCTGATCTCGAAATGATAGAAAGATTTACTAGTATTTTAGAGGACATCTATCCTGAAAGTGAGTTGTATCAACCTCATGAAGTCACTAAAGAATTCAAAAAGATGCTTGAAGACGAACTTGACTATACTGTTGAGGCTAGGAACGCACAAAGATTCCGTAACGCTTTTGAGGGAGAAGAAAAAATAAAAATTCCAAAAATTTATTGGGACTATCTAACTAAAAGGGTTCTGATCATGGAGAATGTCGAGGGAAATAGTATGCGTACCCTTATGGATGGGGACTATACAGATGAACTGAAAAACGAAATCGCTGAAAATTTTGCTCGAAATATGATGAGACAGTTTTTCATCCATGGAATATTCCACGCAGATCCCTCTCCAGGGAATATCCATTTCTGTGAAGAAGATGGATCTTTAGTTTTATTGGATTTTGGAGCTATAGGTCGTTTTAACGAAGAAATGCGGAAGAATCTGATCGATATTTTCATAGGGATGTTTGAGAATGATATCGAGAAAGTTAAAAACATACTTTTAGAGATAGGAGAAATTCATGGTGAGTATGACGAGGAAAAGTTGAAGTGGGATATAGAGAACGTTCTTCAACTTTACAAAAATAAACCAGATCTGATGTTAAAAGAAGGATTAGATAACGAGATAATGGATATAGTCAGAACTCACAATATCACTCTCCCGGTGGATTTTCTGCTCATGGAAAGAGCTATAGCAGAAACCGAAGGCATCTGTACTACTTTGACACCCGGCTTCGATTTTTTCAAGGCCGCAGAACCCGTGATGGAGGAAGTCATCATAGAAAGGTATCATCCTAAGAAGCAGATCAAAGATATCTTGCACTCTGTCAATGATTATCGAGAGCTGTTCATGAACTTTCCTGACAGAGCCAATAATGTTTTAGACAATCTAGAAAAAGGAGAGCTCAAGATAGACATAGAATTGAAGGGGTTGGACGAGATGGAAGAGAGGATAGACTCTGTGTCAAATAGACTGAGCTATACCATCCTAGCGGCATCGATAATCATAGGTTCAGCTCTTATAGTTCTTTCTGGTGAGGAAGGGATCTTCGGCCCCTACGTTTTTTTGATTTCTATCCTGATCGGTGTTTGGCTCATTTTCACAATAGTTAGGAAAGCTGGCTATTGACATATATTGTTAGGTCAACCCCACGATATTTCGAACACTTTCGTATACATGCAAAGACTATAAATAAGCAGAAACTAGATTCTTTTAGATGATATTTAATCTTACTTAGACGAGGTGGATAAATTGCGGTACAGAAAATTTGGAGAGATAAGTTGGAAACCTTCAGCACTTGGGTTCGGAGCCATGAGATTACCTTATGAAGACGATGAACGAGGCAACATAAAAGAAGATGAAGCTATAGAAATGATCAGATGGGCTATCGACAATGGAGTGAACTACATCGATACAGCCTGGCCTTACCACGACGGAAATAGTGAAGAACTTGTTGGAAAAGCCTTGAAGGATAGGTATAGGGATAAAGTCAAGGTGGCTACCAAACTCCCCTCATGGGATGTAGAAGACTCCGATGATCCTGAGGAGATATTGGATAAGCAGTTAAAAAGACTTGATATGGAAAAGATCGATCTCTATCTTCTTCATGCATTGAGTAAAAAACACTGGGAAAATTACCAGTCATTGGACATAGATATATTTGATTGGATGAATGAGAAGAAAGAAGAGGGTAAGATAGATTATCTCGGTTTTTCATTTCACGATGATCTAGACACGTTCAAAAAGATAGTCGATACTTATGACTGGGACTTCTGTCAGATCCAGTATAACTATCTAGACCAAGAATTTCAAGCAGGTAGAAAGGGTTTGAGATACGCCGCCGATAAAGGATTGGGAGTGGTAATAATGGAGCCTCTCCGAGGTGGCAAGCTGGCGAAAGAACCTCCTGAAGCTATCAAAAAGATGTGGAACGAGGCGGAAGAGGAAAAAGAGCCAGTCGAATGGGCATTAAAATGGCTTTGGGATCAACCTGAAGTATCACTTGTTTTAAGCGGTATGAGCGAACTTGAACAGGTGAAAGAGAATGTTCAGTATGCTTCTGAATCTGATATTGGCGTACTCTCTGAAGATGATCTTCAGACAGTAAAAAAAGTTGCGGAGAAATACAGGGAGATATCTCCAGTCGAATGCACTGGCTGTAATTACTGTGTTCCCTGTCCTAATGGAGTCTCGATACCTACCAATTTCAGACTTTATAACCAAGCCCAAATATACGATGATTATGAGAAACAAAAAGAGATCTGGGAAGAAAATATGGACGAAGAGTCTAGAGCTACCAACTGCGTGACCTGTGGACAGTGTTTAGAAAAGTGTCCGCAGAATCTTGAGATCATGGACTTATTGGAAGAAGTTTCTGAGTATTTCGAAGATTGAGAACTTTGGAGAATCATCAAGATTTTATCATTCCATAAACAAATATAAATCTACATTCTCTCATGATTTACTTCTAAATACGTATATTTTCCGATGAGTAGGTTCAACTCTCTTTTAGGATGCAGAAATGTTTTATCCATCATAAAAAAAATAAAAATTTAACCCATCAAAACAACGAAAAAAGTGATCAGAAGGAAAAAGGAAAGTAAGAGCGAAAAGATAGCTATCGGAAGCCCTGTCTTGGTGTACTCCTCAAAAGATAGTGGATGACCCATCTTCATTGATATTTTAGATACGACAAGGTTGGAATGTGATCCAACTAAAGTTCCATTAGCGCCAATACCTACACCGAGAGCTAAAGCCCACCAGATAGGGTTTATGGGATGAGCTGCAAACATTTGGGTCTGCGATATGAACACCTTTATCGCCGGGATCAATGTTATAACTGCTGGTATATTACCTACGACCATAGTGAATAACCCTGCCCCCATCAGTACTATAAAAAGAGCCAAAATGGCGCTTCCACTAGTAGCAGATGTCATACTCGATCCTATGATGTCGATGATCCCTGCCTGGTCGAGACCTCCAACCAGTATAAATTTGCTTGCAAAAAATAATATAGTAGCCCAATGAACATGTTTAAGGGCCTTTTCTAAATCCGGTAATTGAAGGAGTAAAATTATACTTGCTCCTGTCATGGCTACGAGCCAAGGCTCAAGGTGAAGTATATGGTGGACCGTGAAGAGGATTATCGTTATTGAGAGCGCTATAAGAGACTTGTAATATAATGTACTGTCCGTTATACACTTATCTTCTTCTATATCTATTATTTTAGAAAAACTCCTCATTTCTTCCGTCAGAGTATGTCTATATAATAACTCATAGATTAGGAGAAAAACAAAGAGCACTATTATGACTATCGGAGCGAGATATAAGATAAACGAGTTAAAGTTTATATTTGCGGCACTGCCTATAACGACATTGGGCGGGTCTCCGATCAGTGTGGCAGTACCTCCGATGTTTGCTGACATTATACCTGCCATCAAAAAAGGCCTTGGATCTATCTCGAGTTCTTGAGCTATGGTAATAGTAATAGGAGTTATCAAAAGAACTGTTGTCACATTATCTAAAAACGCTGATGTGAAAGCGGTGACTAGAACGAAAAATCCAAGAAGCCTGTAATAACTTCCATTTGAGAACTTAGCAGTTTTAACTGCTAGATATCGAAAGAATCCTGTTTCGCCTAAAAGTCCGACAAGGATCATCATACCCAATAGGAGACCTATAGTATTGAAGTCTACATACTCAATCGCTATCTCCGGATCATAAAACCCCATAGCATGTCCGAAAAGAACCATTCCTATTGCTCCTGTGATAGCCGCTATAGTTCTTGGTATAGGTCTCCTCAAAATACCGTAGAAAGTGAGGGCAAAAATTATCAGTGTGCCTAGAATGATGATGCTCATGTTTATCTCCTTTAAATGAAAAGTTTTTTTACATATTTTGAGCAGAGAGGGTCAAATTTAAATTTATCGTTTATGGTAAAACTGTCCTTAGTCAGAATGGATTTTGAGAAATCCTTCGAAAAACATTATTACAGGCAATGAGATACTATATACCAAAGGTGATGAGATGTTATCTTCGTTGATGGAAAAAAGGCTGAAAGATCTGAAAGGCGAGCGGCTGATAGCAGTTATGGAAGATGGAGAGGCTTTTTTAGGCAAACTAAAAGAATTCGATGAAGACACTGTCGTCCTTACAGAAGTATGTGAGGGTCCCAGTTCTGAAATAAAATGGGAAGCCATCGGAGTGAAAAAAAATTCTTCTCAAAAGGAAGGTTATGGATTTGTAGATTGGGTTTGTGTTAATCTAAAAGAAGTATATCTGAGAATGGATCACATCTCTAGGATATGGCCCTGGGAACATGTCAAGGAATACGAGGAAAAAGAAGAGAGCAAAAAGAGAACTCCAACCTATACAAGGACTCCCGCGATAGATCTTCTTTCAGAGGAAGGATAATAAAAAACC
>JBMCEH010000034.1:0-10677 GCA_048620775.1 Candidatus Natronoplasma sp.
TTTCATGCCTTCTCTATTTTCAAAATGATCATTCAGATATAGTCCCATATTCTTGAATACTGTAGGAGGGGCGGTATAACCTTCTACAAGGTTCATCTTGTCGGGTCTCAACTTGACCATTTTATTCTCCTCTGCATCTGCTTCAATATCTATATGTCTTTCCATCTAGTGGTCTTTATCGCAAGTACGATGAAGATCAGTGCAAATATTCCGATTATCAGATAAGCTAGCACTGCTTCAGAGGGATTCCTAAGGATCATTATCTCTCGAAGTCCCTGGTGGAAATAATAGAGTGGAAGGAATCTAGCCACCGTTTGGAGGTAATCGGGCATCGTTTCTATAGGTATGAAAGCTCCCGATAAGAACATCATCGGAAAAGCTATCGCGTTTCCAGCGCCGCTTGCAGCTTCAACATCCTTTATTAGCCCGCCTAAAACTATACCGACAGAACAGAAGGCTACTGCACCCATTAATATTAGCCCTATAGCATAAGGACCTGGATAAGCCTGAGCACCGAAAACAAGTACCGCGACCAAGATCATCACGGCGGTGAGTCCGAATGCAAGTACAGTCTGTTGGCCCACGTTAGCTAGGATCCAATCCCTCTTCTTTAGAGGGGTAGCGGTCAATCTTTTCAAAACCCCATTCCTCTTGTATTCTGAGATGTTAGAAGTTACACCGATTATGCCGTTGCTCATTATGAAAGCCGCAATAAATCCAGGTAAGTAATAATCGACTGGCTGTAACCCTCTCTCATCATGTACTTCTTCGGTGATATCAACGGTTGTATCGCCTTCCTCTAGACCTAACATGCGTGAGTTGAACGAATTTATCACGCCGTAAACCGTCCCTTTAACCATCGGTCCTGCCTGATCATCCTCGCTGAGCATCAATAATATCTCAGCGCTGGGAAGTTTTTCATCATCGAAATCTCTCCAATAGATCACTAGAGTTTCATTTTCTTTTACGATATCGTGGTTGTACCTTTTGTTCTCATCGTAGAGATTCCAGATTTTGTCCTCTTCTGCAATACTTACAGAGATGTTTTCATCATCAGAAAGGGTATAATTTTCCTCCTGATATCTTTTCCTGAGCTGAGCTGATATATTTCCATCGTTTAATTCATCCGTAATATTTTCAACATTCTCTTCGATAATAAACAGAGGAAAATCCCCGTTTGCTCTTTCCATACTGTCTTGTATAACTTTAGTTCGTAGTTCTATGCTCTTGTTGATCGCAGTTTCATTGAATCCTTTTCTTATCTTCAGAGCTCTATAGCTCCCGAAAGCTCTATCTTGCCGATCTTCACTGATATTATCTACTTCTTGGACATTCAATGATTCAGAAGAATCTAGTGCCTCAATGAATGCCTCGGATAATTCAGTTTCATCCCCATCGACGATATCATCGTTCTGAATGTGGATGGTATACTCTGCAGCCTCCTGACCGCCGAACACCGTGCTAAATATGAGCAGAAGCATTATAGGGAATAAGATCGAGAAGAAGACACCACTTTTACTGCGGAACCAATTCTTTGTCAAAGATAAGAACAAGGAAAAAGCCCGTTTCATACCAGTTCACCTTCTTCGTCTATTTTACCTCCGGTCAATCTGATGAATACTTCGTCCATACCCGCTTCTTCAACCTCTACTTTAGCGTCGATCTGAAACAATTTTATCAAGGCCTGCCTAGCTTCTTTCTTACTGTCGAAGATGCCTGTCCAAGTATCTTCCCCTCTCAGGACTTCATCTGCCCTATCATTGATGATATCCACTGCTTCTCCATCTTCAAGTACTTTCACCTTGATTCCGCCGCCGTGCTGTTCTATCAGATTTTCTATAGAATCTATGACTTCTATATTGCCGTTAATGAGTATCCCGGCTCTATCACTGAGATACTCCACCTCTTCCATATAGTGAGTGGTTAAAAATACAGTTTTTCCCATTTTTTTTAGATCTTTGATCAGATTCCAGGATTCTCTTCGGGCGTGAGGATCTAGACCCGTAGTTGGTTCATCTAAGAAGAGAAGATCTGCGTTGGATATCAACGTCATGCCTATACCAACTTTTGTCTTCATACCTCCAGAAAGCTCGGCAAATTTTTTGTCCTTGAATTCATCGACACCGACTTTCTTCATTATCTCATTTACATTATTAGAACCGTACATGTCCCCCATAAGCTTGATGTTCTCTTCAGCGGTCAATCTCTCGAAAGTATTGAAATCCTGCGGCATCACGCCTATGTTTTTCTTTATCTTTTCGTCCTCATTTTTCACGTCGTGTCCTAGAACTCTTGCATTGCCTGAGGTAGGCTTCCTCAAACATTCTAGGATTTCTACTGTAGTTGTCTTTCCGGCTCCGTTCGGACCTACTAAAGAAAAAATTTCACCTTCTTTCACATCGAATGAAATAGAATCTACCGCGACCAATTCATCGTATTTTTTGGTAAGATCGTTCACCTCTATGATCTCCCTAGACATTGGGCGATACTAATTTATTTTCCTTTATATAGTTTATTATGATTAATAGTTTCACTTCTGCCTGTATCTAAGAGACAGTACCATACCGATCTCAAGTAATAAGTTTCTCTTGTTTTTCATGCCTTTGATGTTCCTTTTTATCGATGATCCTTTTGATGGTCATAACAGTCAACCAAGCTTCATAGTAGGAATTATATAAAGGGGAGAAAGCTAGACGGATGACATTCGGTGGTCTGAAGTCGGTGATAAATCCTCTTTCTCTTAACAAACTGCTGATAGCCTCTGCTTTTTCATGTTGGATGGCTACATGACTGCTCCTTTCCTCAGCTTTTTCCGGAGAAAGGATTTCCACACCGTATGATTCATCTATCAACAGCTCTTCAATAAGATCGATAAAATAGTCGTTGATATCTTTGGATTTTTCACGTATCTCCTTTAACCCTGCTTCCTTGATGATCTTTAACGAACCGAGTAGAGGCGCACCACCTAGGATAGAGGGTGAAGAGATCTGCCAACCACCAGCACTCTTTTCGTGAACGAAATCGAGGGCAAGATCAAACTGTTTCTCCTTCTCATATCCGAACCATCCTTTCAGCTTCGGCTCCTTATCAAAATGCCTCTCATTGAGGTATAAAAATGCGGTGCTTCCCGGCCCACCGTTCAAGTACTTGTAACCGCACCACATCGCGTAGTCTACGTCCCATTCATGAAGTTCATGAGGTATCACGCCAACCGAATGGCTGCAGTCAAAACCTATGATGATATCTTTTTCATGGGCTTTCTCCGTCAGATACTCCATATCTAGTAACTGGCCGCTGCGGTATAGTACGGAGGGTAGATGAGCTAGCGAAACATCGTCTGTCATCATCTCTACTATTTCATCTTCATCAAGTAGATGTCCATCGGCACTCGGAACCAACTTGAGTTTCTTCTCCGGATCGAGACCTTTCAATTCTAGTAGTCCTTCGAGAGCATAGATGTCTGTAGGAAAATTCAGTTCATCTGCAAGTATCTTATCTTTACCTTCTTTTGGCTCAAAGAGAGTGGATACCAGCGAGTGGATATTCACCGTAGTGGTCCCGGTTCCCACGACTTCTTCCGGCTTCGCACCGACCATATCTGATATCATCTCACCCAGGGTTTCTGCCATGAAGAACCAAGGAGTTTCTCCTTCGGTCCATCCCTCTATAGCTAATTCTTTCCACTCTTCTTTGACTTTCTCGATCGAATCCTCAGCTCTTTCAGATAACAAACCCAAAGAATTTCCGTTCAAATAGACGGTATCTTCAGGGATATAAAAATCATCTCTATACTTTGATAAAAGGTCTTCATCGTCTAACTCAAGAGCGTACTCCTCAGAGGTATCTATACTTTCTGTCATGGTATTTATAGAAGTCAAGATTCCTAATCAATCTTGTGATATCCTCGAACAATGACATTTCAAAAAGATCTTCTCGAACGAGGACCGAGATGTCGAGATCCATCGACTTTCAATCCTTCTTCTACAAGATTTAGGATATGATCCCTTTCTTCAGGTAGCTTGTAACCTTCGTAATCCATATCGAACAGCAAGTTGCCATCTCTATCCCTCCAGCTGTTCCAGCTGTGATCGAAGCAAAGATTGGAAGAAACCTCGAGAGTTTCTACGATGATCTTGACCTCTTCCAATCTTTCGTGAGGAGAATTCAACTGGAATTCACCTTTCTCTATTTTTTGATGGATTTCGGTATTCGGATAAATAGAGAGAGGACGCATCCTGATATAATCTGGATCGATCTGGTTCAAAACTTTCGCAGTACTCAGAGCGTGTTCTTCTGATAATTTCTTTCCTCCTAATCCGGGCATCACGTACTCTGAAAGTTCAAAACCCGCTTCCTTTGCTTTCCTTCCAGCTTCGATATGCTCTTCTGCGGTAACTCCTTTGTTCACTAGATCCAAGACCTTATCATCTCCGCTTTCAAGGCCTATGTGTAGTCTGTTCAGACCAGCATCCCTAATTTTCTTTAACTCCCTCAAATCTTTTTTCACAAGAGTATCTGATCTTGCGTAGGAAGTGATCCTTTCCAAAGAAGGAAATGTTTCCACAAGATATTCAAGGACTTCCACCAATTGATCTGTGGGCATGATCAAAGAGTTAGAATCTTGAAGAAACGCGGTCTTCTCACCGCTTTGTATCCATCTAGAGACAACCAATCGACAATGAACAGGTACTTTATTGATTTCAACGGAATTTTCAACCATCATATCTCTGATCCTTTTTATCGTGTCAATTTCCCTTTTCATTTCGTCGACATCTCTGATCTGAAATTTTTTTCCATCGTAAAAAGGACAAAAAGCACATCTGTTCCAAGAACAGTTCCTGGTAGGTCTGATCAAAAGTGAACTTTCACCCCCTTCATTGGGAGGTCTGATAGGTCCTATTTCGAATGAGTATTTTTCAGTATTATCTTCACTATTTTTCATTTGAAATCATCTTCAATGGTTTTGCTTGTGTAAAAACACGGATTAAACTGCAATATAGGTTTAGTGGTGATTTAACTTGACAATCCCTTCTCTCTATAGTTTTGAACAGCAGAATGTTTTTAACGAATATATAGATAGAAAAACATGAATCCGAAAGTGGAAATGGGAACGACTAAAGGTACCATCGAGGTAGAGTTGTACAAAGAAGATGCTCCTGAAACGGTCGGGAACTTCATAAGGTATGCGGAAGACGGATTCTACGACGGTTTGATCTTTCATAGGGTGATAGAGAATTTTATGATCCAGGGTGGCGGGTTTTTACCTGATATGGAGCAGAAAGAAGCTACTTATGATCCCATTCAAAACGAGGCTGAAGAAAGTGGATACCGAAATAAAAGGGGAACTATCGCCATGGCTCGAAGATCTGATCCTCATTCAGCCACAAGTCAGTTCTTCATAAATCATAAAAATAATGGCAGATTGGATTATGATGAATTCAGAGATGGGTATGGTTACTGTGTGTTTGGCGAGGTGATAGATGGGATGGACGTTGTAGATGAGATCGCATCTGCTGAGACCACTGCCGTAGAAGGTCACAAAGATGTGCCTAAAGAAGATGTGGTCATAAAAGAAGTCAATATTCTCGGGGAATGAATTTGATTCAACGTAAGTTTTAAATCAGTAGTTCCTGCTCCTTAAACGGGTAAAATCATGAGCGAAGGAGTGCTTGTTGTTTCATACGGAGCTAGAGCCGCATCAATGGTGGATTTATTTGAAAGGAGCGAACACGACATTGATCTTTTTATAGTAGATAAGCAGAAGAATCCATTCAACGTGGAGCGAGCCGAAGAACACATCGTAGATCCAAGTTTATCGGTAGATAATATTGTGGAATTTACGGAGAAACATAAGGATAAGATAGATTTTGGAATAATCGGACCTGAAGATCCGATAATAAATGGAGTAAGAGACGAAGTTGAGAAAAAGACTTCTATACCTATCATATGTCCTACCGCTGAATTCGCTATAGAGGGAAGCAAGGTAAGACAGAGGATGTTGATGGAAGAGGTTTCCCCAGAAATGAATCCTGAATTTAAGGTCTTCGATCCTGAAGAATTTTCTTCTAAAGAGGAGGTCAAAAAGGCAGTTTATGACTATCTCGACGAAATAGGAAACGAAGTTGCTGTGAAGCCGGATACGCCTGCTGCTGGAAAAGGCGTAGGTGTCTGGGGAGATCATTTCACTTCAAGAGAAGACTTATTCGAAGAGTTTTTTTACCCCAACTTTGAGGACGGTAAAGTCCTCATAGAAAAAAAGGTTAAAGGAGAAGAATTTAGCCTTCAGTTCATCTCCGACGGCGAACACCTGATAAAAACTCCGGCGGTCAGAGATTACAAACGTGCCTTCGAAGGCGAAGAAGGTCCAAACACTGGTGGCATGGGCTCTTATAAAGCCAAAGGAAACATGCTCCCCTTCATGGATGAGAGCGATTGGGTGAAAGCTGTGGAAACTGGTGAAAAAATTCACGAAGCGTTGAAAAAAGAAGGAAGTAAAGAAGACCTAAGAGGCTTTCCTCTATACATGGCTTATGTCTGTTCCTCTGACGGTATAAAAGTATTCGAGATCAACAGTAGACCAGGCGATCCAGAGATAATGAATATCCTACCGGTTCTCAAAGATGATTTTGTAAAGGTGTGCCATAAGATTTTGGAAGGAAACCTTACTTCCCTTGAGTTCGAAAATAAAGCCACCGTTTTGACTTACAAAGTGCCTTGGGACTACGGCAGAGATGAGGACTACCAGGGCGATAAAAACCTCGATCTTTCGGAAGTACAAAAAATGGAAGAAGAATATAAAAACAATCTGAGGATTTATCCCGCCTCTCTCGAGATGGATGAAGGAGAGTACTACGCTCTGAGTTCAAGGACTATAGCTTCAGTGGGTATAGCTGATTCCATTGAAGAGGCAAGGAGTATATCTCAAAAAGCGGTGGAGAAAATCAAAGGTGCAGACCTGCGTTATAGAACTGATATAGCTTCCAAGGAACACATACAAAAAAGTATAGATCATATGGCCGAATTGAGAAAATAGAATTTTCGGCCGCAAAAATATTTTTCTTTCAATCTCTAGACCACACCATGTGGTCTATTGGTTTTTCTCCTTTTCCTATATCTAGACCGTTTTTGATAGCGTCGTCTATGAATCTCTCCCCTATCTCAACAGATCTTTTGACCGAATTTTCTTTTGCGAGATTAGCGGTGATAGCTGAAGAAAAGGTGCAGCCGGTTCCGTGTTTATGAGAGGTGAATTTTTCTCCGTATATCTCTTTGAATTCTTTACCATCGAAGAAGATATCTACGACTTCTTCACCAGCCTCGCCGGCTTTTACCACAACATTTTCAGCTCCCATACTATGGAGTTTCTCAGCTACGTCCTTCATATCATCGATGTTTCTTATCTCGATACCTGTGAGTTTTTCAGCTTCTCTTATGTTAGGAGTGATTATTAGAGATCGAGGGACCATTTCATCTATGTATTTCTCGACCGCTTCATCCTCTATCAACTGATCTCCTGATTTGGTCACCATCACCGGGTCCACTACTACTTTTAGATTCCAATCGTCTATCTTCTCCGCTACAGTTTCAATTATCTCTGAGTTAGAAAGCATACCAGTTTTTACCGAATTAACAGATATATCCTCTAAGACTGCATCAATCTGTTCGCTAACGATTTCTGGTGGGATGTCATGAACCGCTCTTACCTCTTTGGTATTTTGTGCCGTTACCGAAGTGATCACAGCAGTCCCATAAACGTCAAAGGCGGCGAAGGTTTTCAGGTCAGCTTCTATTCCAGCACCTCCACCAGAGTCGGAACCTGCGATGGTCAATGCTACTGGTATTTTTTTCATGATCACTCATCAATCCTTTTTATGCAAGCGCCATCTTCCGATGAAGAGCTCGGTCTCTCCGTCATCTTTGACTTCAAATCGAACCGAGTTCTTCTCTCCGTTCCCGTCCAAGTGATAAAATTGGAAATTCTCTACATCCTTTGTTTCCGGTATCAGTATCACCTTTGTACTTTCGAGCCTTTCTTTAACGGTGAGTTTCAGTAGCCCATATTCCTTTTTTATCTCCATCTCTTTGATACCTCTGTAAGACTTGTAAGTTCCAGTTAACTGGTCCATCCTTTCGTTCCTTTTGAAGTAGGTGAGTTCACTTCCATCTTCTCCTTTTACCGTTTTGATGATCCTTTTAGCCACTTCTTCGTAGGAGCTTCCAGGAATAGTGTTCCCACAAACAGCGATGCCAATGTCTCCAACAAAGCCAATAAAGCCACCTGAAACCGCTATAGAACCGCCATGACCCACGAACTTTTCACCATCGAATTCCTTCACAGCCCAGCCAAAACCGTAGTCACCTGTTTCTCTGGCTATATGGGAATCGTGAGCCCTTTCTAAAAGTTCCGAGTCGATGAGTTGTTCATCATTGAATTTGCCTCCGTTCATATTCATTATCAGATAATTTGCTAGATCGTTAGCTGAACTCAATAAACCTCCTCCAGGATGTCCGATCTCTCTAAGAGGATAAGGCGTTTCTTCAGGTCCTTCCTCGCCCATGAAGTACGGAGTCATGATGTCCTCTTTTTCCTCATCATAATCGAATCTAGATCTTTTCATATTTAGAGGCTCAAATATCTCGTTTTGGATGAATTCTGGAAAAGACTTGCCGCTCACTTTTTCTATTATCTGTCCGAGTAAAGCGTAGCCTGAATTGAAGTAGAAGAATTCCTCACCAGGTTCCGCTGCGATCTCGTCTTTGGCGCCGTTCAAGTGTGTATAAAAATCATCTAGATCGCTTAAGGGTAGACCTCGCTCATCCATCTCTATCAACCTATCTATGAGGGCCTCGCTAACGCCCAAGGAGGGCATGCCGGAAGAGTGTGTCAATAGATCGAATATGGTTACGTTGTTGTCCCATTTTGTAGGTACATACTTTGTAATTTCGTCATCGAGGTTTAATTCACCTTTCTCCACTAGTTTCAATATCCCTAAAGCGGTAAAAGATTTGGTAATGGAAGCCATGCCGTATAATGTGTCGAGAGTCGCAGGGTGATTTTCTTTTAAATCTCTTGCACCAAAACCTCTCGTATATATCTTCTCGTTTCCTTTAACTATGGATATGCTCATCCCAGGAACTTTATTTTCAGTCATCCAGTCAGCTATGAAGTTCTCAATATTTTCCCTTATCTCGGGAGACAGTTTGTCTGTCTTTTCATCCATCTCAGATACACCTCAGTCTTTAATTGTGTAGGCGAGATAACGGTAAATAGTTTTTCGGTCTATATATCCATAAAGTCTATTACACCATTATAGTATTGTTAAATACCTGATAATAGGATGTGATGATCATGGCAAAATCCAAGAAACTAGATGTGTTGGGAGAGACGTGCCCGGTTCCGTTGGTCGAGACGAGGAAATCTGTTCGAAAATCCTCCCCAGGTGATATCATCGAAGTTGTCGGTAATCATCCCGAATCTAAAGAAGAGATACCTATGGCTGTAGAAGAGCTAGGTCTAGAACTTCTAGATGTTGAGGAGGAAGGGGATCAATGGAAGATAAAGATAAAGATACCGGAGGAGGATTGAGTTGGCAGAAGAGGATAAAGCTACTCTGATAGTCCATAGTGGAGAATTCGATAAAGTTTACAGCGCCTTGATAATAGGTACGGGAGCGCTCTCCATGGGGATGGAAGTCTCCATGTATTTCACCTTTTGGGGGTTAGAAAGACTGAAGAAGAACGAATTAGATAAAGGGCCTCTGTCTAGGATGAATCTTTTTGGTCTAGGTAAGTGGATGATGAAAAGAAAATTGAAGAAATCGAACGTCAGAGAGATGGATAAATTACTAGAAGACTTCCATGAACTTGGTGGTAAGATCTTGGCTTGTGATATGACCATGGAAATAATGGGAGTAGAGAAAGAAGATTTAAGAGATGAAGTTATTACGGATTACTGTGCAGTCGGCACATATATTAAGGAGGCGAAAGAATCAGATGTTACCTTGTTCATATAGGTGGTAAAGATGAAGGATGAAACGATTTATTTGGATAATGCCGCGAGTTCGAAGATGGACGAGGAAGTGTTCGAGGCTATGAAACCTTACATGCTGGATAATTTTGCGGTGGCTACGTCGGATTTTGCCTACAGTATGGGTGTGGATGCGAAAGAAGCACTGAACGATGCCCGGGAGAGGATCGCTAAAGAGCTAGGCGCATCTTCAGATGAGTTCATCTTCACTTCTAGTGCTACTGAATCTAGCAATTTAGCCTTGAAGGGTGTTGCGGAAAAACTCTCGGATGAAGGAGACCATATTATCGTGTCAGATATCGAAGATTTTCCAGTACTCTATTCAGCTCAAAGATTGGAGAAGAAGGGGTTCGATGTGACTTATCTCGATGTCGATGAAGAAGGCTTTGTTGACCTTGATATGCTTGAAGAAGCTATCGGTGAAGATACTATCTTAGTTTCAATACAGCACGGGAATCAGGAGATAGGGACTCTTCAAGATATTGAAAAAATTGCCGAGATATGTGAAGAAAATGATGTTCTCTATCATACTGACGCAACTCACACTTTTGGGAGAGTTCCGATAGATGTGAATGATATCCCTGTAGATCTGATCACTGTTTCAGCTCACACGATACATGGACCTCGAGGTATAGGAGGCCTTTACATAA
>JBMCEH010000035.1:0-10017 GCA_048620775.1 Candidatus Natronoplasma sp.
ATGGAATACAGGTGTGTATCCTTCGGTGACAACGCTTGGATGGTCTAGAACGATTATTCTTGCAGTGAAAGTCTCTGCAACGCTCGGTGGATTGTCCGCGGGACCGCAGACATCTCCCCTTCTTATGTCGTCCTTTCCGACACCTCTTACGTTAAATCCTACGTTATCGCCAGGTTCTGCTTTTGGGATCTCCTCGTGATGTTCCTCGATAGACTTGACTTCACCAGTTGCATTCGCAGGCATGAAAGTTACCTTATCGCCAGGTCTCATTTCTCCTGTTTCGATTCTACCTACAGGTACAGTACCTATCCCTGTGATGCTGTAAACATCCTGTATAGGCAACCTCAAGTCTTTCTCTATAGGTTTATCCGGTACTTCGAAACCGTTTATCGATTCAAGGAATCTTTCTCCGTCCCACCAATCTATCTGCTGTTCTCCTTCTCTAGTGATGTTATGCCCCTTCAAAGCGCTAGTGGGTATTACCTTGAACTGACTATCCTGATAACCAACAGATTTCAAAAGTTTACTGACTTCATCTTTGACTTCGTTGAACCTGTCTTCGCTGAATTCTGGTTGAGTTGCATCCATCTTGTTAACAGCTACGACCAGTTGGTCTACACCCAGAGTCTTTGCAAGGAATGTATGTTCTCTCGTCTGTGCCATAACACCTTCAGGTGCTGCCACAACCAATACTGCCGCATCTGCCTGAGAAGTTCCCGTGATCATGTTCTTGACGAAGTCCTGATGGCCTGGTGCATCTATGATCGTGAAGTAATACTTGTCCGTATCGAAACGCTTATGCATCACGTCTATCGTTAGACCTCGATCTCTCTCCTCTTCAAGCTGGTCCATCGCCCAAGCATAAGCGAACGTTCCTTTTCCTTTCTCTTCTGCCTCTTTCTTGTACTCCTCGATAACGTGGTCCGGTATCTCCCCAGTTTCGAACAGAGTTCGACCTACCAATGTGGACTTCCCGTGATCCACGTGACCTATGAATACAAGGTTCATGTGTGGTTTATCTGCCATGTTTTATGCCTCCAATTATCTATCTGCTTCTCTTTAATAGGTTGCTCTATTTATATTTTTATCCTCGGAAGAACCCAATTCCGAGACTAACACAGTGGAGGAAATACTTCAAATATTTATACTTTTGTTAAGGCAGAAAACCCTGTAGCTCTGCTGTGAAGATGAATGTCACTTTCATTTGTCCCTCTGATGAACACTTAAATACATAGAGCCGTATGTTCTAGGTAGAGGTTCCATACACGGGCCTGCAGAATCTACTGGAATTTGCAGGCAGGGGCCGATCATGAATTGACATGGTGTCATGGCGCGGCCCTTTGAGCTGGAAGCGACGACCCGACCTCTGTGTTTGGGTAAAACGAAAAGTCGGCGAGCGGAATGCAACCTCCGGGCTTGTGCAAGGAGTCAGTGGCTCCGTAGGAAGCCTCACCTCTTTCGAGGGTGAAGGAGGACGTCATATTTGTTCCTCATTCTTACAAAAAAAAGATGAGTGAAAGAATGAGCCTTGATATCAGGAAAGCTAAAAAAGATGACCTAGAAGAGATCGTGAAGATGTGGTACAACCTAGCGTCTACTCATCAAGACATGATGCGGGGATATGAATTAGCGGAAGATTGTCGGGAAAAATGGAAAAAGTTCGTTGAAGAAGGTCTAGACAGAGAGGGCATGTGTACTTTCGTCGCAGAAAAGGAAAACAAGCTCGTCGGATTTTTGAATGTAGTTATCCGAGAAAGGATGGGGATTTTTGAAGATACCTACATCGGGATGATATTGGACGTCTTCGTCAAGGAAGAAAAAAGAGGGGAAGGTGTGGGAGGCCAACTTACAAATAAAGCGGAGAGATGGATCAAAAAGAAGGGTGTCAATGTAGCTGTTCTTACTGTTTCCCCCGAAAATGAAAGGGCAGTAAGATTTTGGGAGGATATTGGTTACGAAACCTATCTTCTCAAAAAGAGAAAAAAGCTCATCTGAACTAGATCAACCGAAATGATCGTATCCTCCGCCTAATTCCTTCCTTTCACCGTCTATTATATACATACCTTCTTCCACGATCTTACCCACTACTATCGCACTCTCTTTATCGATCCTGGTAATCCGCTGGGATGGGATAGTAAAGACCAATTCAAAATCCTCTCCTCCATGCATCGCCCATTTCATGGGATCTATATCCAGTTTTTTCCCCGTCTCCCTAGTTTTTTCGGATATCGGCACCTTTTCCTTTTCGACTTCAGCACCTACACCACTTTCCTCGCATATATGTCTCACTTCTGAAGATAAGCCATCGCTCACATCTATCATAGCGTTGACATTGGGCGCTATCTGTCTAGCTGTTTCTAACCGACATCTAGGTTGAAGGTAATAATCAGTATATCCCTTCTTTCCCGCACGAAAGAGTTCAAGCCCCGCCCAACTTTTTCCTAAATCTCCGGAAACACAGATCAGGTCGCCGATCTCTGCATCGCTTCTCATACATAGGTTTTCTTTTTCGACCTTTCCTATAACCGCTACATTGATCGTCAAGAGATCTCCATGTGTAGTATCTCCACCTATTATATTCATACCGTGTTTTTTAGAGGCTTCGGCCATCCCATCAAAAATATTTTCGGCGAAATCCACTTCTATTTCTTCAGGAAACGCGATAGAAACAAGACCCCAGTTAGGCAAACCGCCCATGGCGGCGATATCTGAGATATTCACTATAATCGATTTCCATCCTATCTGCCAAGGTGTCTGCCAATCTAGATTGAAATGATCTCCCTCAACAAGCATGTCCGCTGTCAATAGAGTGTAATCTTCTTCGTTTTCTAATACGGCGCAATCGTCTCCTATGCCTTTATAGGCTCCATCATGACCTTCGAACTTTTTAGCTATCTTCTCTATAAGGCCGAATTCCCCAATATCAGATAATTTATCCATTTTTATCTCCTTTTGACCTTAGCTATCTTTTCCTCAAAATAACTTATCCTTTCAGAAAGATCACCGGCTCTTGTTACATTAGATATGGCGCATATCATATCGAAAGACTCTGATAGAGTTTCCAGATCGTCTTTTTTGATACCTCCAATAGCTGCAGTCGGTATATCAACTGAATCAGCTATGACCTTTGCCCTTTCTACACCCAGTTCAGGACTTGTGTCCCCTTTAGTTTCCGTTCTAAAGACAGGTCCAACCGCTAGATAATCTACTAAGCTCTTAACTTCTTCTGCCTGTTTAATATTATGGCTCGACACTCCGATCAGCAAGTTTTTAGCAAATTTTGATACTGCCCGTGGAGGAAGGTCGTCCTGCCCAAGATGTACTCCGTCGGCACCGACGGCGAGGGCTAAGTCCGTCCGATCGTTCACTATCAAAAGTGCTTTATCATCACAGATATCTGTGATCTTCTTAAGCGCCTGGTATTTTTTTCTATCATCTTTGCTTTTTTCCCTATACTGGATAATCTTCACACCGTTTTTTACTGCGGTCTTAACCTGATCTAACACGGATATTTTGCAATCACTATCTGTTATATAGTAATAATTTGCCTTTTTCAGCAAATTTCTTTTATCCATGATCTAGATAATCTCAGGATCGATTAAAAGCATTTCGTCCAAAAAAGATTTCAGATAGATCTCAACTCAATGATCTTATCGCTTTGAACAGTTCGTCCTCTTTTACGGGCTCTATTCTTTCTCCCTCGAAGATCACTCCTGGCTCTCCCTCCTTCACCTCACCGATCACCTTTCCCGTCTTCAAGTCTTCTGACTGAGGGATCGTAGCTAAAAGACAACCGGAGGAAATAAGTCTCAAAGGGTCCAAACCCAATTTTTCGCATATCTCAATGCTTATATCTTTCGATTCGGGTTGAGAATATATAAAGAATTCATTTTTAGATGCGTGGGCCATCTCATAAAGACCTTGGAGAACCCCTCCTTCTGTAGGATCGTGCATCGAATTTACCTTGTTTTTGATATTTAGGGCTTGTTTCACGACGCTGATGTTTTCTTTCATAGACTTCGCCTCCTCTAAAGTTTTACCATCTATACCCATTCTTCCGAGTTCCACACCAAAATCGGAGGCGAGTATCCAAGTCCCCTCTATCCCGGCCTCTCCTATCTGCACAATCTTGTCTCCGGGTTCAGAATCTTTGGTGTATATCGGCTCTCTAGTAGTTCCTATCAAAGCGGTCGTTATCAGAGGGTTCTCTATCTTATCTATTAGCTCAGAATGTCCTCCTATTATATCTATATCGAGTTCTTGAGAAGCTTCGTGTAGATCGACCATAACTTCCTTGATCCTATCTTTCTTGTAACCGGTTGGGAACTGCAAGGTGAGAAGTCCCCATCTTGGAGATGCTCCAGAAACGGCTATATCATTCGCTGCGATGTTAATGGCCAACCATCCGATGTTGTCTATCGCCCCTGATATGGGATCCGAATGCATTACCATGTAGAAATCTCCGACGTCTACGACAGCGGCGTCTTCACCGTATGCGGGCCCCATCACGACACTTTCATCCTGGATATTTTGGTCAAATATCAGATCTTTCATCAGTTCTCTGCTCAGCTTTGCCATTTTATCGACCGTTTCACATCGAGATAGGTATACTTTCCATCTCTTTTTCAACTCTTTTTGCCATCCAATTCGCACCGCTACCTGAGAATGAGAGGATCGCTTTCCTGTAATTTTCCGCTACTCCCTCCTTATTATCCTTCTTTTCATGTAATTTTGCCATAGAAAAGTAAGCTAGACCGAGTTTGTATGAAGCCCCCATCTTCTGGTAAAGTGATATGGATTTGTTGTAATGCTCTTCCGCTTTTTCCATTCGGTCAGAGATAGTGTAGGCGTTTCCTAGTAACGTGTGTGCGAGTGCTTTACCAGTTTCATCTTCGAGATCCTCTAGAAGTTCTTTTGCCTCTTTGCCCGTCTGGATAGCTTCTTCTATCTTTCTCTTTTCAAGATAACATTCCGTTAGAGATATTAGGGCCGAAGCTTTTAAGTCCCAGTATCCAAATCTTTCAGAGGTGTCGATGGCTTCCTTCAGATATTCCTCCGCACTGTTGAGTTCTCTTAGGATAGTGTAAAAAGAACCGATCTCTTTTAGACCGCCTATCCTCTGGTACGTTTCTTTTATCTGTTGCCAATGTTTCAATCCATTTCCAAAATAATGGATCGATCTGTCCAAATCGCCATTCAGTTTTTTTATCCTAGCCATCACAAAATGGGCCGTAGCCAATAGAGAATGTTCCCCTTCTTTCAATGTATCTAAAGCTTCACAAAGAAGTTCTTCCGCTTCTGAATACTCGCCGATTTCACTCAGTAAATATCCTTGCCTGAATAATATTTTACCGATCAATTTTTCCCTTTTTGATTTATTTTCTATTTTTGCTGTAGCTTCCCTAGCATTATCATATTCAAAGAAGGCTTCATCATATTCACCTTGTAATTCTTTTGTAGACGCCGAACCTATGTGTGCTCTAGCGGTCAGGGAGGGTTCTTCATCTGAGTCTATTATTTTACTGTATAATCCTAGAGCTTGCTCGTAAAGATTTTTTCTTCTGTAACCTTCAGCCTTGATGAAGGTCATGAAAGGGTCCTTATCCTTCCTCTCGAACTCCTCTATCAGTAGTATGATAGTATCATAATATCCTTTGTTCAATATTTTATTACCCTCTTCGTCCATCATTTCTTTAAAATATCCGTATTTCTTTGCTTTCAGCGTGTGGTATAATTTTTCAATATTCTGCTTTTCTCCCTTATAGGGTTCATCTATATAATATTCAGATGCTATCTCGTGAAGCCAAGTAAGTTCCTCAGAAATCAGAGAGTTCCAGATATCACTCCTTATCAACGGATGGATATGTATATATTTTTCTTCAGTAGTGATATCGACAAGAGGTGTATCTATAAGATTTTTAACCATGTTTAGAGTCACTGGCTCTAATCGGGATAAGACTTTCTTGTTAACTGGTTCTCTAAAAACTGAGAGGAGGGCTAGAGCCCAATATTCTTCATCAGTTATATGATAGTCTAAAACATCACCCAATGAATCGATACTTTCCGGATCATCGTAGTAATCTTTTAAAGCCCTCAATAGAACGTTGGTTGAATCAAGTAAGATTTCGTCCTCATCTTCGAAGGAAGTATCAGTATCCTCGCTCTCTCTTGACATAACAAATCTTGAAGAGTCAGTTTTTTCTTTCCTAGAGATCGTATCATCGATCATTTCGAAGAGCTTCTCGTTAGTATGGATATCATCGAAGATAAAAACTGTTTTTAGATCTTTGATATCCTTCAAGAAACGGTTGATTCTTTCCTCGGCCTCCAATCTATCGGCGGATTTCAGATATGAAGAAAGAGTATGCTTTCCACACTTCTGAAGAAACTCAGATAGATCCGCCCAAAGATGCATCGGGTCATGCCAGCTTTTGATATTAAAATAAAAAACATTGTTGTTTTCTCTTATCTCGTCGGCCAATTTGCTTAATAACGTGGTCTTACCTGTACCCTCTCCCCCGATCACAGATATTATATCTTCTCCCTTTTCCCACACATCCATAAACTCATCGAATTTTGGATGTTCTTTTTGCGCTGGTGATATTAAATCTTTAAGATATGATTCGAAGGATCGATCCTCTTTTTCTTTCCTGGGTTCGAATGAACCTTCATTTTCGATCCTACGGATTATCTCCAACAATGAAAGGTTAGTCTGAAAGTAGGCATTGATCTCTCCGAGCTTGATCGGGCTTTTCTCTCTATCACGGATAACGTCGACTTCTGTATCCGCCATTTTTTCTCTCGTCTTCTTTCCTATCTCGAATCCTTTCTCCGTGAGGAAGTAAGCTTTTCTTTTCTGTTTTTTGTTTTTTATCCTACGAGTTTCTTCCCTCAGTAAGCCTTCCTTCACGAGGGTTCTTACAGCATATGATACTGTGTTCTGTTTGAGATCTAAGAGCTCCGCTATCCCTTCTTGGGTCAATTCTACAGGGAGTGCGTATCCCTCTTCATTCCCGTAGTAATCGAGCAGATGTACGAGAACTTTTTCCTTCGCCGTAAAATTTGTATCCATAAGCGATAACATTTAACCTTAGATACTATATGAAATTTTTTGATGTTCCGACCGGATTTGTAATGATGCAAAGAGGAATAAGATTTATTTACCCTTCAGGAGGTACGCAAGATTCGTGAAAGAAAAAGCCAAACAGTTAGCGCAAAAAATCAGTAACTACGAAAGGATCCAGATAATATCACATATAGATGCCGACGGTATAACTTCGGCAAGCATAGCCTACAAAGCTCTTGGAAGAGCCGGTAAAGAGGCGGAGGTAAAATTCGTCAAACAGCTCGATGAGAGCGAAATAGACGAGTTGAACACTCACCACAACAGATTGATATGGTTCACGGATCTCGGAAGCGGACAGTTGAACAACCTTGAAGGGATCGATTGTATTATCACTGATCATCATGAGCCTCAAGGTCAAGCTGGACCTCCAAACCTAGCTGAACGAGAGAATATCCTGAATTATGGAAATTCCGGTATTCTAGAACTAAATCCCCATCGATATGGGTTTGACGGGGCTAAAGAACTTTCAGGCGCCGGTACAACTTACATGGTCGCAAAGGAGATGAATAAAGATAACAAAGATTTGAGTAAATTAGCTGTAGTCGGCGCTGTTGGTGATCTTCAAGCATCGGAACATAACAAGTTGGTGGGAAAGAACAGAGAGATATTGAAAGAGGGAATAGATGCGGGGGTGGTGGTCAAAAAGAAAGATGCTACATTATACGGTATTGAAAGTAGGCCTCTCCCGAAATTATTAGAATATGCCTCAGATCCTATACTTCCCGGCCTGACAGGAGAAGGACCAGCTTGTACCAAGTTTTTAGTGGAGAAAGATATACCTCTGAAAGATGGAGAGGCTTGGAGAAAATGGTACGATCTTTCCAAAGAGGAAAAAAGAAGGATATTATCTGGACTGGCGAACAAGATGTTGGATAGAGGATATCCTGTAGGATATGCAGAAAGTCTCGTTGGAGAGGTTTACGAGTTTCCAGATGAGGAGAGAGGCAGTATGCTTCATGAAGCTAAGGAATTCTCTACATTGTTGAATTCCTGTGGAAGATATGAGAAAGGTGATATAGGTTTGAAAGTTTGCCTGGGAGATAGAGAAAAAAATCTTGAAAAGGCAAGATCACTTCTTGAAGGACATCGGAGAGTCCTTGTAGATAGTTTACAACACGTTGAATCAACAGGTGTTGAGGAGAGAGAACATCTTCAGTTCTTCCATGGTGGAGATGAGATCCCCGATACTGTGGTTGGAACTGTTGCTGGTATGGTTCTCAGCTCTGGCGACGTCGACAGAAGATTGCCTATCTTCGCTTTCGCAAATTCCCGGGAAAGAGAGGGTGTCAAAGTATCTTCTAGAGCAACGAAAAAACTGGTGAACGATGGACTGGACCTTTCCTCGGTGATGACGGAATGTTCTAAAAAAGTCGGAGGAGAGGGCGGAGGTCACGATATTGCCGCGGGTGCTTTGATCCCAGATGGTAAGGAAGAGGAGTTCCTTGATGAAGTGGAGGACATGATAGAATCCCAGCTAGAGAGGGAATAACTATCCTTGTTTTCTAGCCACTGCCGCAACACTCTCTTTTTCTGGTCGATATTCGCTGGGCATCTTCAAGCCGAGGATGAAACCGGTGAATTTAGCCCTGATCGGTTCCCCGTCGAGAAGGCCTAACACTTCACCTTGGTTCACATTATCTCCGGGCTTTTTATTAGGTTCGAAGTATCCATCGGAATCGGGTCTTATCCTTTCGTAATCTTCATAATAGGTCACCTCTTCTTTTTCTTTAGATATTTCATCGAAGATGAGATCTAGAAGAGCTCTTTTCACCTTCTCTAGTTCACCTCTAAATCTCTCGGCACCTCCGGCTTCGATTATCATCGAAGGTATGCCTAAATCAGATGTCTCTAGGAACAGCTGCCCACCGGTACCTCCTGTTTGAACCGCATTCCTCAAACCGACTTTTTCGCACAGTTCTCGATTAGCATCCCTCTTCAAGTCGGTCAACATGTAAGGGACGCACCAACTATTTTTTCCGTATGTATGCAGATCGATAAGGCGATCGAAATCTTTAGCTTTTTTAAATATACGGTGGGCTATACGTTCTGATTTTGTTCCGTTTTCGTCTCCGGGAAAGATGCGGTTCAGATCTTTTCCATCTTCAGGATTTTCTCTCTGTTTGTTTTCGACGGCTTCTAGATTTATCTCTGGTAGAACTTTCACACTTTCGACATTTCGGCTCTCGACCCACCCTTTTATCTCTCTAGCGATGAGAACAGAACCTATCTCGGCGCCGTGAATTCCGGCGGTGATCAGTGTCTTTTTCATAGGTATATATTAACAAGCCCTCGTATATTATAGTTAGTATGAGTAGGAAGAAGTATTTTAACTGAGTAATGCAATTCAAACGAAAGATGAAAATTGTACTTGGAGTCTATGACGGCCATGACGCAGGCGCAGCAGTGATCCACGGCGGTAAAATTTTCGCTATAAATGAAGAACGACTGACCAGAGAAAAGTACTACAGAGGCTTTCCTGAAAGGTCGATAAAAGAAGTGATCAAATCATCTGGAGTAGATACTAATGAAATAGATACTGTGGCGATCGCGGGTATTTACAGGAAGAAAAGACGGCTCATAAAACTGAAGAAAAATTTGAAGGAGATAATCGGTGATCAGGAAATCATAACAGTACACCATCATAATGCCCATGCCGCGGGAAGCTATTTCACTTCAGGACGGAAAAGGAGCGTGATTTTGACCATCGATGCCGCAGGAGACGGCATTTCTTTGGCTGTATTTCTTGGAGAAAACGGAGACCTGAAGAAGATAGCTGAATCATCCTATCTTGATTCGCTTGGTGACTTTTATGCCTCTGTAACGGAGATGTTAGGATTCGTTCCCATGAGGGACGAAGGAAAAGTGATGGCATTGGGTGCTCACTACAAAGA
>JBMCEH010000036.1:0-9328 GCA_048620775.1 Candidatus Natronoplasma sp.
AGATACCACCATGGGAGGAAGAGGAAGAGGAAGAAGAAGAGATACCACCATGGGAGGAAGAGGAAGAGGAAGAAGAAGAGATACCACCATGGGATGAGGAGCCTGAAGAAGAGAAGGAAGAAACTAAGCGTTTCGGAGGTATTGCTAGTTCTATCCGTAATGGATTATCTTTCATCAAAAGTAAATTCCGCAGAGAGCCAAAAACCCCACTAGATGAGGAAGAGGAAGAAGAGGTAGAAGAAGAGGCGGTTGAGGAAGAAGGCGTATGTCCGACCTGTGATGCGATAATCCCGATTGATGCTGATAGATGCCCTGAATGTGGGGAAGAACTAGAACCACCTGAAGAAGAGCTGATTGAAGAGGAAATAGAAACGGAAACAGCCTTAGATGATCTAGAAAAAGCACTAGAGGAAGTAGAAGATGAAACGGAGGCGGTCGTCTTCGTCTGTCCTATATGTGATGCGGAATTGGAAGAGGATGTAGACGAGTGCCCTGAATGTGGAACCGTCTTTGTGGAAGAGGAAGAAGAGCTTGAAGAGGTTGAGGACGAATAAGGAATAGTCGAAAAGTTACTCTAGTTGATATTATCTACTCTCGTGATCGTCTTGAAGTCTCTATCGTCCTATATAGGGCAAACAATATCTTAGAAAATCTTTTTATAGTTTAATTTAATTTATACTGTTAAGATGAGCGCTGAGAAAAAATCTTTTGAGGAGATAAGAAAGAAAGCGGTAAGATCTTTGATTTCTCTCAGAATAGATACTGAAAAAGCAGACCAGGTAGGAAAGAAACTTTCCCAATTCGATTTTGTTGAGGACGTACTTCTCTTAACAGGAAATGTCGATATGATGGTTAAAGCGCATTTCGACGATTATGACCATATGAAGAGGTTCTTAACCTTTGAGCTGTCCGATATTGAAGGCGTTGAAGATCCGACCTCGATGATGATCGTTTCCTCTTACAAGGAAAGAGACCAGTTTTTGAAGGCTGGGGAACCGGAGACTGATTGATCGATCCTTTCACAAACTATAAGGGTGAAATCAAATATTACAAGAAGCCTATCCCTCGGGGAGAGATCTATAGGCCTGTATTTTATAATCGCATTCGCTATTATCGCGGATGGTGTTCTCTAGAGGTATCACGTCGATTTCGAGATAAACATAGCCATCGAATTTTTGGGTGCATTCTTCACAATAGTTATCATATATCAACTTCTACTAAAATCTAAAAGGAAAAGATGGAATCTTGTGAAGGATGAGGTTGAATACACTCTAGGGAGAACAGTATATCCTTTGAGAGACGACCTTCTTAGAAACCTCTTTTCTTTTGAACCGGAATTGGAGCAAACTTCTTCCCAAAACGTAGAAGATTCTATCAGAGAACAGAAAGACCAATGTTTTGAAGAACTTTTGCAGATGGATCCAAAAAATATGATCGACCAGGTAGATGATGAATTTTTGGTGGAAGAGTACGATGAATACTTCCTAGAAAAGGCTGAAGATATATGGAGACTTTTGAACACGAGATACTCGGAACATTTTGAGCCTGAACTGGTAGAACAGCTTCTCAACCTTAATCTTAATCTCAGGGACCTTCACAGCAACATCAAGTTCTACAGACGTAGCGAAGAGGTGGACGAGAATGAAAGCGCATATTATGAAATAAGAGGAGGTAAAAGGATAGTTTCAAGCGCTAAAGAGACCATAAAATACAAAAATATGGGCTTTTCAACACCTCCGAGAAAATAACCCCTCTCAGAGAAAGTCCCTTGGGAATAATAGAACAGGAACGGGAGACAAACGTGTGACTTCTTTAGCTGTCGTACCTATTATTATCTCCTTAAGACCGCCTTCTCCACGATTCGGCATGCATATGAGACTAACTTTTTCCTCGCGAGCGACTCTCGTTATAACTCTTGAAGCGGCTCCTTCTTCGACTTTGTATTCTATATTATCTGATAATGAACTCTCTTCGAACCTCTCTTTGACCATCTCTAATTTACTCTTTAAACCGCTTCTTTTTTCTTCCAACTCATCTCTTGATTCGCTCTCTTCGATGACTGAAAGGAGTAAAACTTCCTCGATCGGGACTTCGCTCTTTTCCAAACGATCCAGCATCTTCCTTGAATCCTTAGAAAAATCCGTAGGTAAGAGAACTTTTTTGCATATGTTATCAGGTCTGGAATCACTCTTCACTTTTTCTACCAGGACGGGCGTCTGTGCTTTCCTGATTATGTCGTAGGCTGTTCCACCAAGAAACACGTTCTTGATCAAGCCTCGTCCGTGAGAGCCTATCAGTATCATCGCATCTTTTCTTTTTGCGTAAGAGGCGATCTCTTCAGCGGGGAAGCCAAAAAGAACGTCTTTATCTACCGAATCAAAGCCCATCTCTTCTATCTTTCCCTTAACGTTTTCCAACTTCTCTTTACTCTTGCCTTTACTGATCTGTCCATGGAAGCCGCTTCTAGTCATATCCGAAACGTACAGTAAAAACAATTCCTTGACACCTACCTTTCTCAGATCCGGGAGGCGTTTAAGCAATTTTTTCATACTCTTGGAGAAATCATATGCTAATACAGCTCTCTCGGGAAGCATCATTATAATCCATGGAGCTGATGCTATATATATCTTTGATGTCTTTTTCTATCTGACTACATTTCCTATCAATCCAAAAGATATTTAGATTATCATAATCATACTCTATATTGGGTGCTAAAATAGCCGAAAAAATATTGAGAGTCGATATGGAAAACCTGGAGATTAAAACGGAAGATGTTCCTGAAGGATATGAGGAATTGGGGGGAAGAGGTCTCACCTCTAAGATAATATCGGATGAAGTCCCACCCAAGGCCCATCCGCTGGGACCGAACAATAAGCTCGTGTTCGCTCCAGGGATAGTTACGGGAACTGGATCCTCCAACTCCGGTAGATTGTCAGCAGGCGGCAAGTCGCCTCTAACTGGCGGTATAAAAGAATCTAACGCAGGAACACCGTTCGCTAAAACTATAGCCAACCACGGTATAAAAGCTATAATAGTAGAAGGTAAACCTGAAAAGGACAAATATTATCTGCTAAAGATAGGAGATGATGACCAGGAACTCATCGAAGCTGATCAGTGGGTAGGCGAAGGTCTTTATGACGCATACGACAAGATACACGACGAGTTCGAAAGGGATGTTGAGATCGCTGGAGCCGGAATCGCCGCCGAAATAGGAGCTTCTAACGCCGGAATCTCTTACACCGATCCTGAAGGTAGATCTACAAGATACTCTGGAAGAGGAGGTCTAGGAGCGGTCATGGCCTCTAGAGGACTTAAGTTCGTTGTGGCTGAAAAACCTAAAGAGAACAAGAAAAAGATAAAAGACAAAGAGACTTTCGATAAAGGTAGAAAGAAACTAGCTAACGCTCTGATGGAGCATGATGTCACTAAAAAAGACGGCGCACTGAATTCCTACGGAACTTCAGTTCTAATAAACATAATAAACGAGAGCGGAGCTCTACCACAGAGAAATTTCTCTGACGGCAGTGACGATCGATCTGCTGAAGTTTCAGGAGAGAGAAAAGCTGAGATCATAAAAGAAAGAGGCGGAGTTAGACCGCACAAGTGCAGTCCCAGCTGCATAATACAATGTTCGGAGATATGGACAAAAGAAGGTGGCAAAGACCCAGTTGGAGTTCTTGAATATGAATCTGTATGGGCGTTAGGACCCAACTGCGGCATATACGACCTTGACACTATAGGTGAACTCAACCGAGCTTGCAACGATCTCGGTCTAGACACTATAGAAGCGGGAAATACTCTCGCTGTTGCTATGGAAGGCGGCCTTATAGACTTCGGCGATGGAGAGAAGGCCTTGGAACTCATGAATGAAATCTACGATAAAACGCCTCTAGGTAGGATCTTAGCTAATGGTGCTGAGTTCACAGGCGAGGCTTTCGGTGTAAATCGAGTTCCAACGATCAAAGGCCAGTCCATGCCAGCTTACGATCCGAGATCGATTAAAGGTATTGGCGTGACTTACGCAACGACCCCGATGGGCGCGGACCATACCGCAGGATACGCTATCGCTCCCGAGATAATGGGCGTCGGTGGAAAAGCCGACCCGATGGACACCGAGAAAGCGGACCTTTCTAGATCTCTTCAGCAGGCAACAGCGATGATCGACACTGCAGGTTACTGTTTATTCATAGCATTCGCTACGATGGACATAGACGAAGGGATGAAAGGTATGATAGAGACGGTCAACGGAGTCCTAGGAACCGACTATTCCGCAGATGACGTCATGGAGATGGGCATGGACATCCTGAAGATGGAGAGAGAGTTCAACAAAGAAGCAGGCTTCTCCAACGAAGACGATAGGATTCCAGAGTTCATGGAAGAGGAAGAACTACCGCCTCACAATACTGTGTTCGATGTTTCCGACGAAGAACTGGATAAAGTCTTTAGAGAGGACTAAAAACCCTTCTTCACCTTTTATTTACCATGTCTGTGAAAATAAAGCTGTTTGCAAACCTCGCTCAAAAAGCAGGAGAGAGTGAGATTCAAGTTTCTGCTGAAAACGTAAAAGAGGCTCTTGAAGGATTGATAGGCAAAAACCCTAGGTTAGATGATATAATATTCAAGGACCCTAACAAAAAAGAACTCAGCGATAGCATAACAGTCATTAAGGACGGTAGAAATATAACTTATTTGAATGGTCTAGAAACCGAATTGAAAGAAGGAGATAAATTATCGGTATTCCCACCAGTCGGTGGAGGCTAAAACAGGATTGGAAAACATGAGCATAGATATAATACTGTACGGTGATCTGAAGTCTAAATCTGACAATACCGATGGTAAAACCGGTTCGATCGGGAAGAAAGAGATAGAAAAAGATGGCTTAGAACGGATATCCGATATTTTAGAACATATTGGTCTAGATGAAGATGAAGTCAGCCACATATTTTTGAACAGAGATTACTCCGCCGTAGAGAGAGAAGTCAAGGACGGAGACCGTGTCGCGTTATTCCCTAAAGACATGGCGCTACTCTACAAATGGTATTTTGCAAAAAAGAAGTGAGGATAAAAGATGTTGATAATGGAATTCGACGCTTCCTGTAGAAAGAATCCCGGAGGTCCGGGTGGTTATGGTGTCGTCATAAAGAGAGACGGTAAAATAATCGATGAGTTGGTCGGTCCTCTGAAGAACATGGATGATATGACCAACAATAGAGCGGAATATCTAGCTCTCATAATAGGTCTCAAATATCTGAAAAGTAACTATCACGATGAACCTATCATATGCAGAGGAGACTCAAGATTGGTTGTAAGGCAGATGATCGGAGAATCTAGCGTAAATACCAAGAGTCTTTTCTATCTGTGGAAAAAAGCTTCGAAAGTAGCAGGCGAGATGAACGTCTCCTTCGAATGTATCGATAGGGAAGAAAATAAAAGAGCAGATGAACTGAGTAGAAGAAAGATAGTGCCAAGATAAGGGTTTTTTAAATTTCGTATATAGGGCTGTATTTATCTTCTAAGTAATCTATATGATATCTCGCGTCTAGATCTTCGCCGGTCAACCTCTTGGTCATCTCCGCAGCTTTGTACTTTCTGCCGTGCTGATGTATATTCTCTCTCAGCCAATTCCTCAATTCATCAAAATTGCCCTTGGCTATCTGATCCCTCAGACCGTCTATCTCATTTTCCACAGTATCATATATCTGTGCTGCATATAGATTGCCCAGAGCATAAGTCGGGAAGTACCCGAACTGACCCGCGGACCAATGTATGTCCTGTAAAACGCCGTTAGCTGGATCTTCAGGAACTATGTCTAAATATTGGTCCATTTTGTTCTCCCAGACAGTCTTAGTCTCTTCTGGGTCGATCTCATCTCTGAACAGACCTATTTCAATATCAAATCTTAACGCTATGTGAAGATTGTATGTTACTTCGTCGGCTTCTACCCGAATAAAGGTCGGTTTGACCCTGTTGATCCTTTCGTAGAAGCCCTCCGCCGTATTCTCATCGAGTGAAGGAAATTCGTCACGAAGCTTCGGAAACACATAGTCGATAAACTCCTTACTCCTTCCGACGAAGTTCTCCCACATCCTGGACTGAGATTCATGATATCCCATGGATATCCTTCGCCCGAGAGGGTGACCGTACCAATCTGAAGGTAGCCCCTGTTCATACAAAGCATGGCCGGTCTCATGAGTCAGACTGAAGAGCGAGTTCAAGTTTTTTTCAGTATATCTGTTCGTTATTCTCACATCGTCGTCCATACCCATAGTGAAGGGATGGACCGCATCGTCTAACCTACCGTGCTGGTAATCATATCCGAGTTCTCCAGCCAACCATTCGCAGAATCTCTTCTGTTTCTCAACATCGAATTTATTTCCTTCGAATACGTCTTCGCCAGGCTCCAACTCCTTAGAGAAGATCTCAGTCGCTAAGGAACTCAGGTTCTTCTTCATCGGTTCAAAAACGCTCTCTATTTTCTCAGCGGTGAATCCGGGTTCATATTCGTCGACGTGGGCATCGTAAGGTTCGTTTTCATATCCTATGTATTCAGCGACTTCTTTCTTCAATTCGACCTGCTTTTCCAGATGCGGTAGAAAAAGTTCAAAATCCGATTTCTCCCTTGCCTTTTCCCAAGCAGATTGAGCTTTAGTCGAAACCTTTGACATCTCCTTGATGAGTTCATCTGGAACTTTATATCTTCTTTTGAAATCTCTAGTCATCTCTCTTACAGTGGCTTTCTCTATCGGGTTCATTTCTGCCTGTGCAGATTCCTTGTTCAACTCATCGATGATTTTCTTCGTCTTTTCTGAGGTCAATTTTTTGTGATATATCTGCGAAAGTTCGGCTTTGCTCTCAGAACGTCCTTCTATCGCTCCTTCGGGCATGTATGTTCTTTCATCCCATGCCAAAAGATAGAGAGACCGTTGTATGTTTCGAAGCTGTTCAGAAATTTCGAGCAGATTTTCGTAAGTTGACATGTTGGGGGAAAAAGAGTTTCGTTTAATAAAGTTAACTATTAATATTGAGAGAGTCTGTCGAGAAGGCCTTGAAACTTATAGAAGATATCGAAGACGTCTTCGAAACCGACGTGATCCTCCAAAAATTAGTAAAACATTTCGCCTCAAGAGACCCTGTAAAAGCGTGGAAGCATCTACAGGAGATATCCTTTAGAGAGATAAAGGCACTTGCCTATAATGAATTGGTTATTTCATATCTTCAAAAAGGTGATCATCGAAGAGCAAAAGAACTCACTTTGAAAGCGATAGAGATGATAGATGATTCTGAGAGCGAGTTAGTGAAGTTAGAACTCATAGAGACCTTAATAGAGGTCGGACTCAAAGATCGGGCTTTTGTGTTGGCTGAACAGATCACAACTTATGAGGAAAGGGCGATAGCTTTTGGTACTATAGCTGCCCGCTGCTATTGAGGCTAGAGTGATGATTTGGCCATATTTACAAAAACTTTTTGTAGTTGTGAATTTATATATATTTTTAAGGGTGAGAGAGTATGTTAGATGAATTATTAGAAAAAAAATTGAAGGGGTTGAAGAACGAAGATATACTCGTAGTTATGGATGACGGTTTAGCTTTTATGGGTAAACTCGAAGACTTCGACGCAAAAACCTTGGTGTTGAAAGAGGTCTACCAAGCACCTGCTAAACGTATCGATTGGAAAGAGTTATCTTCTAAATCCGATGATGTCAGGGAACATATAGATGATGATAGGAAGGTAGGTTTCATCGATTGGACAAAAGTTAATCTCGAGGAGGCCTATGTGAGGGTAGAACATATTTCAAGAATCTGGAAATGGAAGAAGGCCGAAAAAGAGGAACAGACTCAAAAAGATTTCAGGAAGGCTAAAAGACCTGTCTACATCAAAGACCGGGAAAAACCCGAAGAGCGTATCGGTAGCATGGGAGATATACAGGATACCTTTCCCTGATTAGGACTATAAGTGTAAAACCTCTAACACTTGGTTTCTCGTAGTTGCATCGAGTACTTCATTACATTTTCAAACTTGGAAATAAATATAATCAAATAGGAGAATTATCAGACGTTAGTTTCGTTAGAAACTAAAAAGATTTTTAAAGGGTTATTTGTTTTGAAGCGAAGACGGTAGACAAATATGGATCTCTCGCTCTCGGGTATCAGTGATGAATACTATCGCATTAAAGATATCTTCGTGAAGGACGCCGATGATAGAAGAGATGAGATATTGGACGGCCCTATAGTAAAAACGATTCTTGTATTAGCCATCCCTGTGATGATTTCCAGTGCTCTACATACAGCATTCAACATTGTAGATACTTATTGGCTGGGAAAATTGGGTGCTGCAGAAGTGGGTGCTCCAACAGCTGCATGGCCGATCATTTTCACTTTTCTCGCCCTAGGTATGGGATTATCTACTGCTGGGGTCTCTCTTGTCTCCCAACACACTGGTGCTGGAGGGGGTGAGAAAGCTCAGGAGGCAGCGGGGCAGGTCTTCGGCTTTCTTATGATAATCGGAGTAATAACAGCTTTCATTGGATTCTTTGCTGCACCTATCATATTACGGCTTTTGGGCACTCCATCTACTACGCTTGAACACGCGGTTCCCTATCTACAAATCGTTAGTCTCAGCATGCCCTTCGTATTTGCTTACATAGCTTTCAGGTTTTTATTAAGAGGTATAGGAGATATGGTTACTCCTATGCTTATAAGAGCTTCACTTGTTATCGTCAATCTAATACTCGATCCATTCCTGATTTTCGGCTGGAGTTTCTTTCCGGCTCTTGGTGTGACAGGTGCTGCTATCGCCACTGCGTTGGCTAGGACTACAGCAGCACTTATCGGTATATATCTGCTCTTCGCTGGCAGGGTCGGGATAAAGATAACGATAAAAAGCATGAAGTTGAAGTGGAGATGGATAAAAAAGATTGTGAAGATAGGAGCTCCCGCAACAGTAGCTAGGGCAGAGAGCGCTATCGGATTCGTTTTTCTATTCGCTCTCGTAGCTACATTTGGAGAAGCTCCCGTAGCCGCTTACGGTATAGGTAGAAGAGTGATACACGTGATGACTATTGGTATATGGGGGTTTGCCGGCGCTACGATGACCATGGTGGGCCAGAATATCGGAGCGGACCAATCGGAAAGAGGAGAAACTATAGTCAAAAGAGCGATATTAGTATCTTTTTTATTATTGGTGACTGCCGGCCTTTTCATGGTCGGCTTTAGAGAACACATCATCCGCTTTTTCATAGACGATCCTGATGTGATAGATGAAGGTGCTAGATACCTTGCTATATTTTCAATGTCCATACCTTTTTTTGGTATCTATAGGATATTTGATT
>JBMCEH010000037.1:0-9021 GCA_048620775.1 Candidatus Natronoplasma sp.
GTGCGAAGGCGATCAGCTACAAGTTGCGAATCTAGAAGAGAAAATTTTAGATCTACTGAATATAGTAGAGGTCGTAAGTTTTAGAGAGGTCATGACAGAACACAGCGATGACTATGATGTAGCTTTCATAGAGGGATCCATAACTGATACTCATAACGCAGAAAGGTTGAAAGAGATAAGGGATAATGCGGATGTCCTTGTGGCTATCGGAGCCTGCGCTACTATAGGAGGCATAAACTCCATAAGGAATGTACAAGATTTCGAAAAGGTTCAGGAAAGAGTTTATGGAGATGAAAGAGAACATTACGAGGCTTGGGAGAAAGCTAAGCCCGCGAAGGCTATAGTTGACGTAGATTACGAAGTCCACGGCTGCCCAATAGATAGAGAGGAATTCTTACATGTAGTTCAATCTATCGTGATGGGTAGAGAGCCCCATATCCCGGATTATCCCGTCTGTGTCGAGTGCAAACTGAACGAGAACGTTTGTGCATTTGAAAGAGATGAGTTCTGTGTTGGGCCTGTAACGAGAGCGGGATGCGATTCCTGCTGTGTAAACGAAGGTACGATATGCTGGGGATGCAGAGGTATGATAGACAATCCGAACGAAGACGCCCACGAGGAGGTTTTAGAAGAATACGGCCTGACCGCAGAAGAGGTCATGAATAAATTTGATCTTTATTTTGCCTGGCAAAAGGAGGCGAGAGAAGATGAGTGAAGATGTAGACATAGATGTTGAATATTTGACAAGAGTCGAAGGTCACGGTAATATAGAAGTGAATGCAAGAAATGGAGAGATAGAGAAGTGCGAATGGCAGGTCGTTGAAGCTCCAAGATTTTTTGAATCTTTAGTTGTAGGTCGCGATTGGACGGAACTCCACCACGTCACTTCAAGGATATGTGGGATCTGCTCTATAGGTCATACTTTGACTTCATTGAAAGCCACGGAAGATGCGATGGATATCGATGTGTCCGAGCAGGATAAAAAGCTTAGAAAGCTCGCTCTTCACGGGGAGAACATGCAGAGTCACGTGTTGCATGTTGGGTATCTCGCACTTCCTGATCTGATGGATTCTAAGTCTGTCGTCCCCCTTACAGAAACTCACGAAGAAGAGGTAAAAACAGTAATCAGACTTCATCGATTGGCGAATGAGATGTCTGATATTATCACTGGTAGGACCACCCATCCACAGAGGTTGATCCCTGGAGGTTTTTCAAAGATACCAACAGAAAAAGAGCTTATGGATCTGAAGAACAAACTTGAAGGTTCATTCAATGACTTGACCGCCGTAGCAAATCTGTTGAACGATCTGGATTCAAAGATTCCAGCTTTTGAGAGAGAGACAGAATATATCTCTTTGACCCATGAAGATGAATTTGCACTTTATGGTGGAGACATCTGTTCTTCAGATATTGGGACAACTCCGGCAGAGAAGTATCTAGAGATAACCAATGAGTACACGGTGCCCCAGTCTACCGCTAAGTACACTAAAAATAATCGTGAATCATATATGGTGGGTGCTCTAGCAAGACTTAACAATAATTATGGCCAGTTAAGCCCGATGGCTAAAGATATTGCGGACAAATTCGATTTCGATCCGTTGGTGTGTAATCCATTCATGAATACCATTGCTCAAGTTGTTGAGGTAGTTCATAGCGTCGAGGATTCCATCAGATTGATAGAGGAACTACTCGATGAAGGTCTAGAAGAACAGGGAGAGTACAATTCACCGGATATTGAACCGAAAGCTGGCAGAGGTGTAGGTGCAGTAGAAGTCCCGAGAGGCATATTGTTCCATGACTATACTTACGACGAAGATGGTAAGTGCACCGAGGCGAATTGTGTGATACCGACTAATCAGAACCACGGAAACATACAGCTAGATATGGAAAAGATGGTCCCTGATATCATCTCAAAGCCTGAAGAAGAGGTAGAGAAACAGCTATCAATGCTTGTTAGAGCCTATGATCCATGTATCTCTTGTTCGACCCACGACTTGAATATCAAATTCGTTGATTGAAAATTGACGATACTTCAAAGGAACTTAAACACCTTTCAAATCTTAGTTCTTCTTATTTTTCCTATTACAGCTATAGAAAAGGTACTTAGAAGTTTCATAGTGATATGTCTATTCTAATGTCTAATCGATATCGAGCTTGGTCAACAATTTTTCGAATTTCTCTTCTATGTCTTCGCTTTTCCTTTTTTCTAAAAGGAACATCAAAAGTTCAAATCTCATCAAGAGCGGGAAATTAATTTCTCCTATCTCATCTTCAGCTTCTTCTATCGGTTTCGAGACTTTTTCTTTCAACTCTACGAATATCTTCGATAATATGTCAACCATCTCTTCTTCATTGGCATTGACGGAATAACCCATTATCTCCAAGAGCTCTAATATCTTCCTAGCATTTTCTGTTTCCCAATCCATCATCAGTTCTGAAGGTTCGCCTCCGTCGATCGAAGTAGGGGAGAGTAAAAAAGCGTCTGCAGTGCGGGTATACACCTTTTTAGGTATGTGATTGTCTTTCATCTGAGATATCTCTTTCACATATCCTGCTTCCTGGAGTTTTTTTATGTGTCGGTAGATAGTCGAGTGATCTTTGTTTAGATTTTCTGCTATCCGGGTGATTGTCATGTCGTTGACCCTGAGGAGAGAAAGGATATCGCTCCTGGTATCTTCTATAGCGACTTTTACATCGTCAGGATCCCTAACAACTTTGACATCGCTCTTCATGGTTGCAATCAAACCTAAAAAATGGATTATAATTAAATCTTCTGTCTGAAAATCGGAAAAAACATCTTTTTAAAGTGATTGCAAGGATAAGTATTTTAATTTTTTAAATAATATCACTTCAAATAATAAAGTATAAGTACTAGCATTTGATATTTTAGAGAAAATGGTTAGGTCAATGGTGGAAAAAGATAAGAAATGCTGTGAAGAGACATGTCTGTGCCCTGTGGAAGGGATCATTGATACCGTATCAAAGAAGTGGGCAATCTGTATCATCAGTCACTTTGGGGAAAACGAAGAGGGATACAGATTCAACGAACTTCAGAGGACTTTAAACGGTATAAGTCCGAAATCTTTGTCGGATAGATTGAAAGAATTGGGAGAAGAAGGTTTAGTGAACAGGAATGTAGAGGAATCTGCCCCTCCAAAAGTCACCTATACTCTCACGGCGGATGGAAAGGAACTACATGACAGGCTGAAACCTCTTGTGGAATGGGTCAACGAAAGAGATTGAATACCTTCATTTAGGTTTAGGTGTTTTTACTACCAGGATCTTTGCATCTTCATCGGAGGTATTCTTTACATTATGTGGGATATCTTTGGGACTCAAAACTATGCTTTTCTCGTCGACCTGTTTTATCTCATCTCCAACCTGGACCTCAGCGATCCCTTCAACCACATAGAAGAACACGTCGACTGGAGTCGTGTGTTCTTTGAGGCCTTGACCTGGACTGAAAGCTAGTAGAACAACCTCGACTTCATCCTGTTGTATCAATCTATTCGGGCTAAACATTTCATTGTTTAGCTTTATTTCATCTAAATTTATTATTTCCATACATTTCACCTCATTTTTCTTTACCTTTTACAGAGATAGTTACATCTTCTATGGGTATATCCTTACCCGCTTTTGAAAGAGCTTTTTTTACCATTTTTTCTAATCCAAAACAGCACGGTACTTCCATATGTACCACTCTTAGGCTTTTTATATCGTTCTGTTTGAATATTTCAGTAAGTTTTTCAACGTAGTGTTCCGCATTATCAAGCTTGGGACATCCAATTATCAGAGAACTGTTCTTTAAAAAGTCAGGATGGAAGTTCGGATAGGCAAAGGGTACACAGTCCGCCGCAATGACTAAATCGCTATCGTCGAAATACGGAGCCTGGATAGGAACGAGATTCAGTTGAACAGGCCACTGCTGGAGGCGGGGACTCAAACGACCTCCCTCCTTTTCCTCTTCTGTATCCCACTGTCCAACGGTCGAACCAGGACAAGAGTGCGCCTGTACTTCTTTCTCCTCTTTCATCTCTATCGGATTATCGATTCCTAATTCTTCAAGACGTTCTACAGCTTCTTTAAGTAGGTCTGTCTGACCGTGTTCCTTTAGATGATCCAGATGGGCCTTTAGAACTTTTTCTCCCTGTTCCGCTATGTTTTCCACAACTTTTTTTTCGTCATAAGGTTCCGCTTCCCTCTCAATTACCTCGATAGCGTCTTTTGGACAATCTCCTATGCAGGCTCCAAGTCCATCACAAAAAGCCTCATTTATCAGTCTAGCTTTTCCATCGATGATCTGCAGCGCTCCCTCAGGGCAGCCCTTCACACATTCACCGCAACCGTCACAGATATCGTGGTCTATCTTTATGATCTCTCTTTTCATCTCAATCACTTATCCTTTGAATACATGTATGATCGCCTTCAACCATCGAACTCTTCTGCTGGAGTTCTACTCCTCCCAGCAATTCTTCGATCACTTTTTTATGGGCCTCACATAACCATCTTGCCTCTTCCTTTGGAAGATCTCCAAAAGCACAATTTCTGAAACTGAGGTGATGAGACCCGTCTTCCTCAGAATATGATGTGTAGAATCCCATCTCGTTCGAGCCTTCCACCACTTTTTCTATTTTCCTCTCTAGTATTTCATCTTCATCTACTTCTGGAAACAGACCTATCAGATCATTAACCAATTTTTCTTTTAAACTAGAAGAGACATCTTCGTCGAACTCTTCTTTTATGTTTCTAATTATAAGTTCTAACAAAAGTTCGATCTGCCTAGGGAAAGTCTTTTTTCCCCCATCAGTAAGGGTAAAGTACTTCTTCGGCCGCCCTTTATCGGCTTTCTCGAAATAGGATTCTACTAACCCGTCCGATTCGAGATTGTTCAAGTGTCTTCTGACAGCGCTTTCATTTATCGATAAAATATCCGAGAGCTCTAAAGCAGTGAGATCTGTAGAGAGTAAATTTTCAAGTATTTCACCCTTCGTACCATCAAGCTTTATCCTGTTCTTTCTATCTGCGACCATGATTCATCATAGGTGCTATAGGTGACAAGGTTTATATACTTTACGCACATTATAGTGATTAAAGTGGTAGAGATGAGCGTTGAAGAACTTTATGAAAGTTTGAAAGGACTCGCTGAAGGTGAAGTTTCAGAAAAGGAAGCACTGGAAAAGATAAAAAGAGCTACACCAGTTGAGATATCCAAAGCAGAACAGAGGCTAGTCCAGGAAGAAGATTTCGGCAAAGAAGAATTCAAAAATTTTTGCGATGTCCATCTGAAAGCTGTCGAAGAGGAAGTTGAAGAGATGAAAAACAACTTGGAGAGAGGCCATCCTATACGAACTTTGATCTTGGAACATGAAGAGATATTGGAAGCTTTAGGTAAGTTAGAAGATATCGGTGAAGCTCTGAAGAAAAGAGAGCTGACGGACAGCGAGAAAGAAGAGTTAGAACATCTTTCGGAACATCTGGTCGAAGCTGAGAAGCATCATGATAGAGAGGAAGAAGTCCTATTTCCCAGGCTTGTTAAAAAAGGTATTACAGGTCCGGTAGATATAATGGAGATGGATCACGAGGATATGTGGCCTAAGAAAAAAAAGTTGAAGAATCTCTCAAAAAACTTAAATAAGAATAAAAAAGATATCGTCGAATTGATAGATTATCTGGTTTTGAACTTGAGAGATCACATATTCAAGGAGAACAACATACTTTATCCTTCAGCCCTGGAAGAATTAGTGGAATGGGATCAAATGAAAAAAGAAGGTGATGAGATCGGTTACTGTTGTTTTACCCCAGAAACCTCTCAAAAAGATTATTAATATGGAAAACCTTAAAAAATTGGAGGCTAGAAGATGTCAGAAGATAATGATTATGATGTGGTGGTTATCGGAGGAGGTCCCGCAGGGTTATCCGCCGCTATATACACGGCTAGAGCTGAACTGAATACTTTGATATTGGACGAACCGAACAAGCTTCTTGAGAAGGCAAAAAGCATCGATAATTATTTTGGATTTTCTGACGGTATTTCAGGTAAAGAGCTTTTGAAGAAAGGTAGAGACCAAACGAAGAGATTTGGAACTGACATAATAGAAGAAAAGGCCCTGATAACCAAGATGAATCCGGAGGGAGAAGGTTATATCGTCGAGACTACAGATAAAAATTTCAAAACTAAGGGACTTGTAATCTCACCTGGTATACAGCACGAAAAGCCGCCGATCGAAGGGATAAAAGAATACGAAGGAAAGGGTATCAGTTACTGCGTCGTTTGTGATGCCCCTCTGTATAAAGGTAAGAAGGTCGGTTTGTTGGGTTCAAAGGACCTCGTAGGTAAAGAAGCATTGGAGTTATTCGAATACACTGAAGATATTAAGATATACACCAATGGAGAAGAACTAGATATGCCGAAAATTCTATCCGATAGGCTGAACGATCGAGATATACCCGTGGAGAAAGGGGAGATAGAGGAAGTCGTGGGAGACGAAGAATTTAGAGGTCTAAGGATAGAAGGAGAAGTTCAAGAGATGGACGGTTTGATGATAGCTGAAGGTAGCAGTGGAAGTCTAGATTTCGCTCGCAGTCTAGGTATAACTATTGAAGACGGTGTTTTGTCCGTAGATGAAAATATGTTTACTGGCGTACCTAAGGTTTATGCTGCCGGGGATTGTGTCGGCGGAGCTAGACAGATCAGCGCCGCTGTAGGAGAAGGAGCGAAGGCTGCTCTCGGTCTGATAAACGATCTAAGGGAAGAATCTTATCAGGATTGGGGATGATAGATCAAAGAGGTGAGCTAAATGAAAAATGTAAAAATAGATCAGGAAACCTGTATCGGTTGCGGTAGGTGTGTGTCAGCCTGTCCAGATGTTTTTAAATTGAGTGACAAAGTGAAATCGATAGTAAAGGAGGAATACAGAACTAAGGGTAAGGATGAAGGTAAAGTACCGGACGAAAAAAATTGTGTTGA
This sequence comes from Candidatus Natronoplasma sp., assembly GCA_048620775.1. Taxonomy (GTDB): domain Archaea; phylum Thermoplasmatota; class Thermoplasmata; order Halarchaeoplasmatales; family Halarchaeoplasmataceae; genus Natronoplasma. The sequence continues at coordinate 6,968 of JBMCEH010000037.1, forward strand.
CCAGGCTGAAGAATCCTGTCCAGTCGATGCTATATCTGTCTCTTGATTCATCGAAGTATCGTAGGACTATCACAGGGTGACCTGAATCCATGAAAACCGACCCTTTTGAAAGACATCATGAAAGATATGATGATTGGTTCAATAAACATGAAAAGGTTTACGAGTTGGAGTTGAAAGCAGTACGGGAACTTGTCCCTTCAAAAGGGAAGGGTGTCGAGATCGGTGTCGGAAGTGGTAGATTTGCGTATCCGCTCTCTATAGATTTTGGTTTGGATCCTTCAAAAAAGATGCTTCAATTAGCCAATGAAAGAGGAATCCAAGTTGTGAGGAGTATTGGAGAAAATCTACCTTTTCAAGATGAATCGTTTGATTTTGCTCTGATCGTTACAACCATATGTTTTTTCGACGATCCTCTAGAGGCTCTAAAGGAAACGGCGCGGATCCTCAAATCTGAAGGTGCCGTTATCATAGGCTTCATCGATAAGGAAAGCCCCCTAGGACATATTTATCAAAAGAAAAAGGACGATAATGTGTTTTATAGCGTTGCTAAATTTTTCTCTGTCGAAGAAGTCATCGAGCTGTTGAAAAAGACAGGATTTTCCAACTTCTCTTTTGTCCAAACAATATTTGGAGATATGGATAGAGTGGATATAGAGAAGCCAAAAAAAGGATATGGAGAAGGGAGTTTCATTGTAGTAAGTGCTAAGAAATGAATACAAATGTAATCTCTATTGGAGCGAATCGCTGATAGCTCGATTATATTTATATATTAGTTCGACATAACTCTGTTATAAGGGATGGATATGAGATTAGAAGGCAAAGTCGCAATCGTGACCGGAGCGGCCTCCGGCATCGGTAGAGCTATAGCCAAGGTTTATGGAGAAGAGGGAGCTAAAGTAGTAGTTGCTGATATACAAGAAGAACCTAGAGAGGGAGGAAAACCTACTCACAAAGTGATAGAGGAAAAAGATGGAGAAGCTATATTCGTGAAAACCGACGTTTCTTCAGAAGAGGAAGTCGAGGAACTGGTAGAGAAAGCGATAGAAGAATTCGGTGTGATAGATGTCCTTGTCAATAACGCGGGCATATTCCATCAAGAGGAGATACACCAATCCGATTCAGAGAACTGGAAAGATCTGATCGACGTGAATCTCAACGGCACTTACCTCTGCACCAAGAAAGTGATAAATCACATGTTAGAGGAAGGTATTGAGGGAAATATCATCAATATCTCGTCTATAGCGGGAAGTGTGGGTTATGCTGGATCTCCTGCTTACTGCGCCTCTAAAGGTGCTATAACCAACCTGACTAGAGAACTAGCAGTAGATTTTGCAGGGGAAGGGATAAACATCAACTCGATATCTCCAGGAGTGATCAAAACGGAGATGACAGAACAATTCAGGAGCGACCCCGATATGAAGGCTTTCATGGAACAGAACACTCCGTACAAGCGGTTAGGCGAACCCGAAGATATCGCTTACGCTGCGGTGTTTTTAGCTTCTGACGAATCGAATTTTATCAACGGTGAAGATCTTCTTGTAGATGGCGGATGGACGGCGAAGTGAGGAAAGAACCCTTTTCTTTTTTATTTAAAATTTCATCTCTATTTCACCATGACCAAAAACATCTTGAATTTGTTTGTAGCTTCTACAGCATGAGACACCTCTGCTGGCATAACTATCGTTTCTCCTTCATTTAATTCATGATCTTCTTTATCGATTATCACTTTTCCCTTCCCATCCAATACTTTAAGGAGAGCATCGTGTGGAGCGGTATGTTGACTCAATGTCTGACCTTGATCGAAAGCAAAAACAGTCAAAGTTACCTGATCTTTATCGACGAGTGTTCTACTGACTACTGCTCCTTTCTGATAGTCGATCAGATCTTCAAGTTTGAAAACTTCGCCTATTAGTTCCTGTAATTGGGATTTATCTTTACTCTCATCATCCATAACATCAACCTGTTTTTTATGTACAAATCAGGATCACAGTAAAAATTTTCGGTTGAATAGGAAAGAAGGAAATTGAGGAGAACTTCTCGTAAAATATACTCTT
>JBMCEH010000038.1:0-9019 GCA_048620775.1 Candidatus Natronoplasma sp.
GAAGCCGCTATCGCGGGAACTAGTGCTAAAGAAACCATCACCCCTATGACCGCAGAAGACAGAGCTTTCGTGTAGGCTAGGGCGCCTGCGCTCCCAGCAGCCAGAGCAAGGACAACTTGAAGAAGACCTATGTCAGTTCTAGCAGCTAACTGAGGCGCTTCTGGATTCACAGTCAGGATAAGCCCTAACGCTACAGAAACCAGAAATGAGAATAGTATACCTATTGTGGCCGTCTTTGCCGCTTTCCTTGCAAGGTCTGAATCTGCAAGAGTTGTAGCGAGAGAAAGGCCCATATTAGGCCCAAGCATGGGAGCTATGACCATCGCCCCGATTATGACCGCAACATCATCTCTTAGGACACCTATCGAGGCAACGATCGCCGAGAGAACGGTCAAGAGAACATACACTCTAGTCAGATCGCTCTGGTCTTCGACTTCGGCGTATATCTCCTCTCTACTGACACCTCGAGTTTCTTTTCCTTCTTCCTCTTTTTTTTCCTCTTCCCCCTCAGGCTTCTCTTCCTCTTCGACAGGTAATGATGCTTCAACATGAAAAAGAAGAAGTCTAAAAGTATCATAATGGCTAAAGTTATCTTTTAATTTATCTATCACCGTTTGGCTCTTCTCCGCATCGACTAAAATCTTTATCACTATCTTTTCTTCTGCGATCTCTTCGTACCAGAATTCCAAGACCTTTTCATCCTCTTCTAGAAGTTCACAAGCTTTTTCCCACCTCTCGGCGGGTATTATCATCTCTATGAGGCGAAGCAATGTGTCTACCGATTTGTTATGCTAAAAAGGATATATTAACCTTGTGAGGATTATCACTCGTTATCGGAATATTTGAGTTGGGATATCAAGATGGCTATGATGAAAAAGATTTTATTAGAAATGTGCGAGCAAGGACCCTAGGGGCTTTTGCCCGTAGATGAATTTTTTGTTTTTTTGAGAAAGTTGTTATAATTCTAATTCAGGAAGGATCGTGAAGAGTGCCCAGGCACCTGCTATCAAACCAACAACGATGAACACGATATTCAATCCAGTCAAGATCAGCACTAAGCCTAACAGGAAGGGGGATAGCGTCATGCCGACGTACTTCATGGTGTTGAAGATCGAGATAACGGAACCAGTGAGCTTTTCAGGAGAGATACGAGTTACGCGGTCGTATATGGTAGGAGATGTGAATCCCATCCCGGTACCGTAAATGATGAAGCTGATGCTGACTATATAGCTGTTTATAGGCCAAAAAGGTAAAAGTAAAAAGCCGGCGGCCATGAGACCAAACCCTAAAGAAGCGCGTCTTCTCCAGCCTATGTAGCGTGCTATAAAACTCGCCCTTGAAGCAAGGAAGGCTGAGAAGATCGCCTGAAGTGAGAGAGCTAACCCTGTGAAGATCTCATCGAAACCGTGTTGGATGACAAGGTAGATGGGAAGGAAAGTGACAAGAGAATATAGAAGAAAATAGAGGATGAGTGAATGGATCATCATGTTTCTGATCTTTCTGATCTTGAGCACTGAAAATAGAGATGAGGCGTATTCTAGGAGAGAGTGGTGTTCTGTGTTTTTAGGATGTTTGTTAGGACCCGTTTCGGGCAGCGTTAGGTAAAAGACCAGAGCCAATATCAAAGAAAAACCGTATACTGCGAATACAAGTCTCCAATCGATGGAAGCTAGGGTCCCTCCCAAGGTCGGTATGATAACAGCTCCCAGGGATATAGTTCCGGTCAGATATCCCATCAATCGAAGCCTGCGTTCACCCGAATACAAGTCGCCTATGACCGTCATAGCAACAGGAACCAGACCCGCTATCCCGATACCCTGTATGAATCTAAGGAGTAAAAGCACGGAAAAACTAGGAGCGAATATGACGGCGAGACCTGCACTGCCATCTACAAGAAGACAGGAGATACCGACCTTTCTTCTACCGACAGAGTCGATAAAGTATCCTATCAAAGGCAAACTTATCGCGGCGGAAAGAGTATAAATGCTCAGGATCCAGCCGTACTGTTCTTCCGGTGCACCGAAAGCTCTACCTATCGTCGGCAGACCGGGAGCTACAAGACCTCCTCCCATGACACCGAAGGCTCCCATCACCAGCAAGATCATGATTTTATGTTTTGTTACGGGGCCCCTATCTGTTTTCAACCACATCACTCCTTTTTAGGCATCCGGAGATGTTATGACTAAAAATAAAATTTTGCATCTTTCTCTCTAACATTTAATAGCCTAAAAGCTCACTAGTAATACCCTCGACAATAAACCGAAATATTTAAATGAAAATGAAACCATACTACCAATTGAGGTTCGAACCATGAAAAATGGCAAAAAAATAATGTCCGTAGTGGCGATTTCAGTGTTATTATTGGGAACGATAGCTCTTTCAGGGTGTACTGACATTTTGGATGGTGAAGATAAGATCGTAGTGGGAACATCCGCTGATTTTCCTCCTTTTGAATACATAGATGAAGATACTGGTGATATCACAGGATTCGATATAGAATTGGTGAAAGCCGTATTAGAAGATCAGGGATACGAGAACATAGAAGTGGTTGACCAAGACTTCGATACATTGATACCTTCACTGGAACGTGGAGAACTCGATGTGGTGGCAGCTGCTCTAACAATAACTGAGGCAAGACAAGATAGAGTAGACTTCACCGACCCCTATTATCAAGCTGACCAATCCATACTGGTTAGAGAAGGGGAGGAAGACGACGTGAATAGTTTTGAGGATATGGCAGGGATGAAAGTTGGATCTCAATCTGGAACTACTGGTCAGAGTGTAGTAGAAGATGAGTTAGTGGATCCAGGGATCATCGATGAAGGTGACCACGAGATCTATGACAGGTACGATAGAGCTGTTTCCGATTTAGTGGATGAGAGAATAGATGCAGTGGTTATAGACAGTCCTGTAGCTGAATCTTTCCAAGCCGATCAACCAGTCGAAGTCGCTTTCACACATGAAACAGGGGAAGAGTACGCTTTCGCTGTCCAAGAAGGTGATGACGACTTAAGAGAAGATATGAATGAAGGGATCGCTAACGTTCAAGATAGTGACACATGGGATGAGCTAATAGCGAAATATTTTGCAGAAGAATAAAAACTCTCCCAAAACCCCTTATTTTATTTACCCTTTATGATTAGGGGAAACCTACGTAAAGAGTTAGTGATTTCAGATGGAAAGGATAATCAATTTCTTACCCATTCTCTGGGATGGCCTGCAGACCACTTTGATCCTCACAGGTATCAGCCTAGGTATAGGAACAGTGGTAGGTATCATCATGGGATTCATCCGGGCTTACAACATCTTCCCTTTGAATTATTTAGTATATGTATATGAGAAGGTGCTTAGAGGCATCCCTCTCCTGGTTATTTTACTAATATTGTGGTTAGTTCCACCAGACTTCGGATTTCGGATAGATAGATTCCATGCTGCGATTTTAGGGTTGGCGCTAAGAAGTTCAGCTTACCAGGCCCAGATATTTAGGGGGGCGATAAATTCGATCTCTCGGGGACAGGTAGAAGCTGCAAAATCCATAGGGATGTCAAGACTGCAGGGTATCAGAAATATCATTCTACCTCAAGTCTTGAGACTTTCTATACCCGGGTGGTCCAATGAATTCACCATCGTGCTCAAAGACACGTCGATCGCTTTAGCTATTGGGGTAACTGAACTGCTGAGAAGAGGAGATCAATTGGTAGTATTACATTCTGATATTGCTTTAGAGATATTTCTGGTTGTAGCTGCTATTTACTTCGTTATCGTGGTTAGTGTGAATAAAGGATTAGGAATTATTGAAGAAAAATTTCGGATGAAAGGTTATGAGGTCGAAGTAGAGAGATGAATTCAGAAGTTGTGATATAGATGGCGATGTTAGATTTAAAAAATATTCATAAGGCCTTCGGAGATCTAGAGGTTTTAAAAGGAGTGTCTTTAGATCTAGATAAAGGAGAAACAAAAGTTTTGATAGGACCTAGTGGAACAGGAAAAAGCACCTTGTTGAGGTGTATCAATCAATTGACCCCTCCCGATCAGGGCGAAGTTTGGTTGGATGGAGTAGAGATCACAGATAGAGGGGTAGACATCAATAAGTACAGACAAGAGATAGGATTCGTATTTCAGCATTTCAATCTTTTCAATCATCTTACAGCTCTCAGAAATGTAAGTATCGGTTTGGAAAAGGTTAGAGGTGTAGAAAAAGAAAAGGCAAAAAAAAGAGCGATGGAAGAATTAAAGAGAGTAGGACTCGAGGACAAAGCTGAACAGTACCCAGCAGAACTGTCCGGTGGACAAAAACAGAGAGTAGGTATCGCTAGAGCATTGGCCATGGATCCCAAGGTGATGCTCTTTGATGAACCTACTTCGGCTTTGGACCCAGAATTGATCGGAGAGGTCTTGGAAGTGATGAAAAGTTTAGCCGGGAAGATCAGCATGTTGGTGGTCACACATGAAATGGGTTTCGCAAGCAGCGTGGCAAATGAGATCATATTTCTAGAGAACGGAGTGGTTGTGGAAAAAGGATCACCGGAGAAATTCTTTAAAAATCCAGATAACAAAAGAACTAAAGAATTCCTCAGCAAGATAGCTACACTCTATGGGGAGTCGGGTGATTGATGGATGAGTACTTTGGAGTTCTTTTTGGAAATAATACCAGAACTGATGAAAGGTTTTTCCTTGACCTTAACACTCACAGGCTTATCACTCTTTATCGGATTTGGGTTCGGCATCCTGCTGGCGCTTGGAAGGATATATGGCAATTGGTTAGTTAGAGGTCTCTGTATAGGATATATTGAGGCCATCAGGGGAACACCAATGCTCGTTCAAATATTCATCATCTATTTTGCCATCCCAGGACCGTTTCCCTCCCGTTTCTGGGCTGCCGTGCTTGGTTTTTCGATAAACAGTGCAGCATATCAAGCAGAATATTTTAGAGGAGCTTTTCAGTCTGTTGAATCCGGTCAGATGATAGCTAGCAGATCTATGGGTATGACAAGAGGGCAAAGCATTCTAAACATAATACTCCCACAGGGTCTAAGGATGGCAATCCCCGCCTGGTCAAACGAAGTCATATATCTTTTAAAATACACCTCGTTAGCCTATATCATATTGGTTCCAGAATTGACAAGAGTCGGTAAACTCATATCTACAGAAACGGCTCGTTATATGGAAGTGTTCATAATAATTGCCATAATCTATCTGGCCGCCACCATCATATTAACCGACATCATCGATAGATTCGAAAAGAGAGTCAGGATCCCCGGGTTAGGGGCTGAAGAAACTGCAACTTCTCAAAGGAGCGGTTGGTAAATTTGCTACTTTAGGCCTTCAGGAGCGCATATAACCTTGATGTGTTTCAAAAGTTCCTCCTTCCCCTTCTTACCCGCGTAACCTTCGCCTTTGAAAAGTATGCGACCGTCTTCGTCTAGTAAGAAAACATAACCAAGATCATCGTCTTCGATCTCTAGTTTTTTCTTAACTTCTGAAGCGTCACCATAATGAGTCACCACATTATCGTGCATCTCCTTTGGGATACCTGATTTCATCCCCCTATCTATGAAACTAGAAAATATCTTCCAAAGCGCTCCTTCTATCATCGGTAATTCGTAGAAATCTTTACTTCCCTCGCAGAGAGCATCGAAATAATTGGTCCAGGAATCTAGCATTTCCTGAGCCCTTCTCTTGAATGCAACTCCTACTAGAATAGCCTCTCCTTCAACATCACTTGGCAGTTCGACCTCTTTTCCTGAAAGCGATTTTGCCTTTATTTTTGGAAACTTTTTACCTTCGATCATACATATCGAGATCCCTGTTGGGAAGTTTATATAATTCTCAACTTTAATCACCTTAGCTATATTATATAAACCTGCTTGGCTAGAAGCCACAATTGTTAAAAAAGTTAAAAATATATCAAAATGATTAAAAATATATTTGTATCTGAATTATGAAAAAAATTTATATATGGCTCTCTTAATATGTATGTTGGGGAAAAAAAATGATAGATAAAAACAAAAGTTTGGTCTATAGTCTAGTACTATTTCTGGTACTGGCTATAGGCTTGGGGAGTGTTTCAGTGGCTCAGGCTATCCCAAGTGAAAGTGAATCATTATCGATAGAGGACGGATCAAATATACTTGTGATAGAGACATTGGAAAACATGTGGGAAAATATCAGAGAGACCTTCTTGGAACTCGCACCTGGTCTAGTGTTTTTCTTTGCCCTAGTGATCATAGGCTATGTAGTCGCGAAGTTAGCAAGCTGGTCTATAACCAAGATATCGAAGAAGATCGGTCTTGAAAAGGCTATGGTCCGCGTTGGAGTGACGAAACAAGTGAAAAAATTAGGACTCAAGTCGGTCTCGGGACTGATCGGGATACTGTTCTTCTGGTTCATCTTCGTGATATTCCTACAGGTAGCCTTGGATTATGCTGGGATACAGACATTGACAGATATTCTAGCACCGATAGTGCTGTTCATACCGCGGTTGATCGTAGCGGTGATAGTGCTGGTGATAGGCCTATACGTGGCCGAGATGGTGGTGAAATACCTGAAGAACTTTGTCAGGAGGACGCCGTTGTCAAAGGATATCATGAAAGTCGACAAGATGACTGACAAGGCCGGTATATCTCTGATGGATATAATATACATTTTCATCAAAGCATTCATACTGCTGTTCTTCATAAACATAGCTCTAGAGATAATAGCGATTCCGATACTCGCAGACTTCATAAATCCAGTACTGATTGTGATACCGCTGTTGATAGCTGCCATGGCAGTGATAGTGATCGGTTTGATCGTCACAAACTACGTGGTCGACTTTGCTATGAAGATGCTGAAGGAATTCGAAGTCGATAGACTGATCGAACCTGTAGAATCCATGGTAGAACGGGAAGGTATCACTTTGAAAGTGATCTCCTACGTATTGAAACTGTTCATAATGCTCATATTTGTGCAGATAGCTGTCGGTATACTCAACAGGGAGGGCATGTTCAATCAGCTCGCTGAACTAGTGAATACTGTAATACTGTGGATACCGAATCTGTTAGTGGCTATCTTCATAGGACTTATCGGCTTCTGGATCGCGACTTGGATCCATGGTAAGGTCGTTAAACACGGAAGAGAATTGGATCTGCCTTTTATCCAATTCATAGCAAAAGGCGTACAAGCACTGGTTATCTACATCGCTATCGTGATGGCATTGGCTCAGATCGGTATAGAAGTGCCAATACTGTACTTGGTGTTCGGAATAGCAGTTGGTGCCGTCTTCTTGGGACTTGGTGTAGGATTCGCCTACGGTTCCAAAGACGTCTTCCTAAATCTCGTGGGTTCGATACAATCTGACCAGACTTTGAAAGAGGGAGACAAGATAGAAGTAGAAGGATATGAAGGCGTAATAAAATCAGTAGGACGCTACTCGGTAGAACTCGAAACGAGTATGGGCAAGACGGTTCACATACCACATTCGAAACTCGCAGGTGCTGTTATCGAAAAGAGCGAGTAAAAAAAACCCTTTTCTTTTCTTTTTCTAATAAATAATGGCTTTTAAGCACCGCTTACTTTGATGTTGATCATCATCTAGCCTTTGAACCCAACACCTGAATTAATATCTCTTGGACCTGTTTGGGTTCCATCCGTTCAAAAGTAAATTTTTCCTTCCCCCCATTCCATTTGATGATCATCTTGTGTGTCGGGGCTTTTCCTGAGTCGGGGTGATAAGCTCCGGTTCTCAATTTAGTGGACTTTATATCGCTCAATCTAATTTCATAATTATTTGGATTCTCATTCAATATCTTTACTGGGTCCATATCGTGATATCTGTGGTGAAATTTGAAACTCGAAGATATGGATGATTTTAATTTCCTCAGAAAACCTTTTCCCTCCTCTTCTGACCTCCTCATATTCTTCTGGTGCTCTTTTTTCATCAGTTCGTTCGTTAACTCTGCTAAGATCAATCTTTGATCAGTCACGATCATGGTGTATGATCTCTGTCCAAAAAAACCACTTTTCAATGCAGGTATCACACCTACTACTTTTTCTTGGTTCATGGTTCAGACATGTCTATATAAGTATATAAGTCTCTTTATCAAACAGAGCCTCTATCCTCAGAAATGAAGAAAAAAGTTTTAAATCAGTGTGTTTTATTTCGAATCACATACCATGGGCTTATTTGACAATAAGGAGGAAAAGCTTAGAGAAAAGCTCCGACATACCGAGAAGGAGCTCAAGGAGAAGCAAGAGAGATTGAAAAAATGCATCCAAGAGAAAAAAGCCTATAAAGAAAATATGGAATCTTTTTTTGAAAGCGGCATTTTACCGATGATCATCGTTGATGAGAAAGGAGAGGTAAAACGAGCTAATTCAGCGGTCATGGAAAGTCTAGAAGCGGAGGAAACGATACTTCTTAACAGCGATGTAAATGATATTTTTGAAGATATAACTGCTTTGATCGATACAGCTTTAACGGAAGGAAAAAAGGTCCATGATAGAGAGATAAGTTTTGAGATAGACCAAGACCGAACAAAACACTTTTTGATCTCGATAATTCCTTTAGAGAACGGCAGACTTTCTAGAGCACTCGTCATCTTAAAAGATATCACGGAGAAAGAAGGGATCAGAGAAGAATTGGAGGAGAGTAAAAACAGGAATGAAACTCTGATCGAGAATGCTCCCCTCTCTATAAGCATCACAGACCTAGAGGATAACATACTTTTCGCGAATGAATACATGGCAGACAAGTTTGGATATTCTAAAGAAAAGTTGGAGGGAAAAAACTTTTCAAGCTTGATGAGTGAAGAACAATGGCGAAAACTCAGGCAGAAAACCAAAAATAGAAAAGATGGTGTGACAGAGAGTTACGAGTTAACGTTCGAAAAAAAGGACGGTACTCCGATGGAGATGCTCGTTACCGCGACTCCTTTCGAAGATATCGATGGTAATATCGTGAAGACCGTCGGCTATTTCCAAGAAATCACCGAGATGAAGAAGCTCCATAGGGAACAGGAAGAGGCCAAAAAGTATCTCG
>JBMCEH010000039.1:0-8993 GCA_048620775.1 Candidatus Natronoplasma sp.
GAAGATCTCAGAAAGGCTTTAGATCATCTGAAGAAGGCGGAAAAAATAACAGAAAATGAAAAAAGGCTGTTATGTTTAAACAGGAAAATGGCCGGCTGTTTAAGAGAGGCAAGCCAATATAAGGATGCATCAGAACATATAGAAAAAGGAGAAGAGGTCCTCTCAAAGATGAAAGAATTTTCTTTTGAGAATGAAGAAGAGAGATGTAAATTATTGAAGGAAAAAGGGATGGTCTGTCTCCGTAAGAACGAATTCAAGGATTGTCAGAACATCTTTAAGGAGATGAAAGAGCTTTCGGAGAAGATAGACTCAAAAGAAAACAAAGCGGAAGCTATCCATTACCTGGGTACTCTAGCTTATTACCGGTCTGACTTTGACCAAGCAAAAGAGTACTTACAAAGATCCATCGAGACGCGAAAGAAAACTGATGATCTGGAAGGTTTAACAAAATCCTATAACAATCTTGGCGTGGTCTTCCGAAAACTACAGGAACCGTATAGGGCTTTAGAATTTTATAAAAAGTCTAACGAGGTCAAAAAAGAATTAGGTTCTAAGGAAGGAAGTCTATCAGCCCTCGAAAATATGGGGATAATATACTACGATTTAGGGGAACTCGACAGATCTATAGAATATTACCAGAAGTGTCTAGAAATAGAGAAAAAGATCGATGACGAACACGGTATGGCGGCAACATTAGATAATATAGGCGTGAGCTACTTTGGAAAGGGTGGATTTGATAAGGCTCTTGAGTACCACGAACAAAGCTTAGAATTGAAAAAAAAGCTTGAAGAACGATCTGGGATCTCATTTTCCTTATATAATATAGGCCTAGCTTACCGGGGGAAAGGTGAACTTGAAAAAGCATTAGACTTTCTCAAAGAAAGCTTAGAGATAAGAAGAGAATTAGAAGATAAATTGAATATAGGATACTCTAAATTATGGATAGCTGTTGTCTACTTAGATCTCAAAAACTTAGACAAAGCAGATGAGTATCTTAACAACGCATTAGATATATTTAAAGAAACAAAAAGCGATCACGGCATGGGGCTAACTCTAATTTATTTAGGAAGATTGAATGTCCTTCAGAATTCTTTAGAAGAGGCGAAGAGATACCTTGAGCACAGCGAAAAGATCAAATCAAAATTAGAAGAAGAAGGTTTTAAACTGATCCTCGATCGACACTTCGCCGAGTTTTATTTGAAGAAAAATAGATTGGAAAGATCTCTTGCTCACTGTCAGGAATCTTTAAAAAGGGCTAAAAAAACAGATATGAAGAACCAAATCGGAAAATGTAGGAAAGTTCTAGGAAAAGTATACTGTGAAAAGGGAATATTTGAAAAAGGACAAAAAGAATTCAGAGAAGCTCTAAACATCTTTGAGGAGACTGGTGATAAAAAAAGCGAAGCAGAAGTGATGTTCGAATGGGGGACTAGATTGATAGAGGACGGTGAAGAGGAAAAAGGTTATGAAAAAAAGTCAGAGGCTCTCAATTTCTTTGAAGAGAGCAATATAGATATCCTACGAGTCTGATCTTAAAAATTTGATTCTAAAATCGTCGTTATCTTTTTATTTCTCATCCTATTAAAGAAAAGGCAGATGTTTGATCAAAAAAGATCGATGCTGTTACGGTTTTCCTCCTATGGATTCCTAAAGAATTTGAAGTTCTTCGAACCTTTTCTCTATCTCTTTTTTCTAGCTAACGGCCTGAGTTTTACTCAGATAGGTTTTCTTATCTCGATAAGAGAGGTCTCGACCATAGTAATGGAATTGCCGACTGGTGTTGTAGCTGACTTAACAGGAAGAAGAAGAGCTATGTCCACGGCATTTTTCAGTTATATGGTCTCTTTTTTTATATTCTATTATTTTTCTTCGTTCTTGCTTTTTGCGCCCGCGATGTTTCTATTCGCGATAGGCGAAACACTGAGACACGGAACGCACAAGTCTATGATAATGCAGTATTTGGATAACGAAGGGATGGAGGATCAGAGAGTCGAGTATTATGGGAAAACTAGAGGTGCATCGAGATTAGGATCGGCACTATCAGCTCTGATAGCAGGAGCTATAGTGTATTCTGTAGGTGGTTACAACGTTATCTTTTTAGCGACTTTGATACCTTACTCTATAGCTTTTGTACTGATGCTTACTTATCCAAAAGAATTGGATGGAGAACCAGAAGGCGCGAGCATTGCTTCAACTTGGAATCATCTGAAGAACAGTTTTCATCAGCTATACAAGCACGCGGGCCTAGGAAAGATGCTTGTCAACGCATCGATATACGATTCATTCTTCAAGATCTCTAAAGATTATCTCTCGCCGATAGTTGAATCGTTAGCCATCACTCTTCCTATGCTGATGTTCATAGAGACCGAAGAACAGAGGACGGCTATCTTGGTCGGGGTGGTTTACTTCTTTGTATATATCAACAGCTTCGCTTCCTCTATCAAATCTTCGAGCTTTATGAGTAAGATAGGAAACATCGGCGCAGCATTGAACGTCCTTTATTTCGTGATGGCTTCACTCTTTTTATTGGTCGCGATATTCTTACAGTTAGATCTCCTGATCTTCTCGATAATAGCTTTCTTTTTCTTCTTTACACTATACAACTTGAGAAAGCCTATGGTGATCGGTTATGTGGGAGACCGTATGGATTCACAAACTAGAGCGACACTCTTCAGCGGACAAAATCTTTTAAGATCCGTAGTAGGTATGATCATCGCCCCGATACTCGGATACCTGGCCGACAATTTCAGTATCAGTATAGCTTTCCTCTTTGGAGCGATAACACTGTTCATCTTTGGTATAATCATACCTATAAAAAACAATAAATAGAAAAAACTTGTGATAGTAAAGGATCACGCCTGAACTTTCACCAATCTATATTCTCTAAAACCTTGAACAACTTTCATGTAACCTTTATCCCTGATCTGTTCATTCAATTCTTCATCTCCCGTATCGGCTCTAAGATTAGGTGTTTTTTTGACTTTGGTTGGAGTAGCTAAGATGTATATGTTATCCAAACCTGCTCTTTTTACAACTTCAGGACTGATCTGTTGGTTACCCCTTCCCAGGAAAAAACCTTGATTACCTATCATGGAAACGACGATTTTCAATCCTGCTGAATCCTCTGCAAGTCTCAATATGTCCTGTTCCGCTACATCTAATTCTACGATCTCCTTATTTTTCAATAAATCGACGCCGAGGACCGTATGTTCTACACCAAGTATCTCCTGTATTTTAGCCGTTGTCGAACCAGGTCCAAGGATGAACAGGTGATCTGGATATTCCTCCATCTCTTCAATCATGAAATGAGCTATATCAGTCTTCTGATCTTCCTGATTTACAGAGCGAAAACTCTGCTTACCTAATTGGATGTAGTGCGGCTCGTAAATACTGAGTGCCTCACCGTGCATCTTTATCACCCAATCACCTTCCCTGTACCTCCCCTCGTTCAAATCCATTATTTCCACCTCCGAAACGTCGGCTTCTCCTTCAACGAAGCTGTTGAATAAATGAGCACTAGCTTCGGGATTTACCCCAAAGCACCCACTGTGCATTTTGACCCCTGAGGGTATGCCAAGGATAGGAGCTTTCTTACCAACTTCTTCCAGAACGTCTCTAGCCGTTCCGTCCCCACCACAGAAAACTATCAACTCTACTTCATTTTCCAGAAACTTTCTCACTAATTCATGGGTATCTTCCGGAGAAGTTTCGCCGACCTGATATACAGAGGGTTTATGGACCACTTTTATCTCATCATCGGGAAAAAAGTCCTTCAGCGATCCTTCTCCCAGTATACCTTTTCCCGTAAACCAAACATGGCCTCCTCTCATCTCCCGAAGGGCTTTCTCAGCTCTTTCTTTTGCTACGGGTTCGGCACCTAGTTCCACCGCCTCTTCGTAGACTCCATCAGTACCCTTCAAACCGACCTTTCCTCCCATGCCCGCTATGGGATTGATAACAAATCCTATTTTCATCACTCAAAGTAAAAAGAAGATAAAAATAAATGTTTGGTAACAGTATAGAGTAGAAAGCTAAATTGATCGAATAACCATACAATACCCTCAATAACTTATATCTCGAATCATATACTCTACTATGGATATATACGAAATCTTCCACTCGCTGCAAGGCGAAGGCACAGATATCGGTTTACCTACCATCTTCGTTAGAACCGCTGGCTGTAACTTGAGATGTGAATGGTGCGATACAAAATACGCATGGAAAGGCGGTAAAGAAATAGAGATAGAAAAGATAAAGGATAAATTGGACGAGATTGAATGTCAACGTGTTTGTATCACCGGTGGAGAGCCTCTACTCCAGGATGATTTGATCAAGCTGGTGGATATGCTTCTTCCCAAATACGAACTCAGCATCGAAACCAACGGTTCTTTAGACATATCTGAGATAGTTGAAAAGGATCTAAAAGTTTCTATGGATTACAAAACGCCTTCCTCTAAAATGGAGGATGAGATGAAGCAAGATAACTTACCTTCCTTGAGAAAACGAGATCAGTTGAAATTCGTTATTTCCGACAGAGACGATTATGAATTCAGCAAAAAGATCTTGGAGAGATTTGATCTCAGATGTGAGATAGTTTTTCAGACCGAGGAGAGCATAGATATCAAAGAGTTAGCCGAATACGTTTTGGAAGATAGGCTAGAGGTCAGAGTTTTACCGCAGCTCCATAAAATAATCTGGGCAGACCAAAAAGGAGTATAAAATTCTTCGATATTTTTCTTTCATTTTTGATCGATTTCAACATCCGACTTTCGATAAACAACAAAAGCCAATGCTATCAAAGCAATAAGAACGACTCCAAGGATTATCTGAACTAATGAAATATAAGATAGTATCCCCGACTCTTCATCTTCTCCCTTCTCCTCCGGTTTTTCTTCAAAATAGGCTGTGATCTCTTTATCTTCATCTATCGTGATATTTATCATATTTTGTTCCTCTTCACCTTGAGGTACGTCTCCTTTCCAGTGGCTGAATTCCCAACCCTCTTCTGGAATGGCTTGAACTTTGACGACTTCGCCGTGCTCGTAAGTATAACTTCCCTCTCCTAGCTCTGTAGCGCCTTCTCCGTCCACATTTATCTCTAAATCGTATTCATTTATTTCGAAGTACACGGTTAGGTTCTTATCACTATTCATCGTGACATTTATCTTTTCCTTTTCGCTCTCGTAGTCTCCAGTCCATCCCAAGAATGACGAGTTTTCATCTGGTTCCGCTGTTAAAGTGACTTCAGTTCCGGGTTCATAACTTGGTAAGTCCGGTTCTACGTCGACAGAACCATCTCCCTCAATGTTTATTTCGAGGATATGTCCTTCCTCAGCAAGAGAAGATGTAGTAAAATCCCAAATTGTAGAACTATTGCTAAATTCGCCGTCATTTGCAATAACATACCACTCATACGTAGTATTATGTTCGAGGTCCTTCCACTCAACGGAAGCTGTTTCGCCACTCGACAATCCTTCATCCGTGCCGATCAAGGTGTTTCTCTGAGCGTCATAGAAAGATACGTTTAAATCCACATCATCTTCATGTTCTACAACCACGCTCAATTCTATATCAGTACCCACTTCGGTACGGCCAACTATAGGGGATTGATCGGAAAAAACAATCTCGGGTTCTATCTCGTTAACTACAGACAGATCAACTGAATCAGAGGCACTATTATTATAATTATCAACGGCTTTTACCGTCAGAGTCATTTCCCCCTCAGGAAGATCTTTGAATTTGTAGATTTGCTCTTGGACCTGATTCCAATTTCTATCATCCCTTTTAACCCAATAAGAAGATATGCCGGAATCATTATCATAAGCGTTCCACTCGAGCGTCACGGAAGATTCGACTGATTGACCGTCTATATGACTACTTATCTGGATTTTAGGTGACGTAGTGTCTTTCACTTCGACCATCTTGATCTCTTCGTTACCGTCTTCATTTCCCTCATCATCTTCGCATCTAACTGCAAAATAATGTTCGCCGATATCTGAGAGGAGGACCTGTTTTTCTGTTTTAGTGGTGGTCCTGATCGGGTGTTCAAAACTCATATTTTCATCTCTAGAATGATATATCTTATAGGTTATCGGTTCGCTCGGATCATCTGCCTCATCCCATCCTAACTGCACAATCCTCTCTGAATGATCGACAACATGTGTTCCATCTAAACCGTCAAATTTCGGCGGTAGATCGTCCTCTACCGTAAAAGATATAGGTTCTGCACTTGTATTCAGAAGTCCAACATCGTTTCTCACACTGACCTTGATATTATGATGAACTGCTGGGTCTAAATCTTCGAGGAATATGAAATTGTTGTGAGTGCTCTTTTTCCAGAATGAATGGTCCCATTTGATCTCCTCTCCTGTCACATGGTGTATCCTGTATCTAAATGGTTCAGACATCCCGGTAGCCTCATCCCATTCGATCTTTACGGAGTTGTTTTTGTCAAATTTTTTAACTTCAGGTTCAACATCAAACTGAGGGGGATTCGTATCGATGATATGGAGGGTCTTATCATATCTCGTCTTCGCACCTGTTTCCTCATCCTCAGCTTCTAATATAACAGTATGATGACCTGTTTCAGTGAATACATATTCGATATCTTTTCCAGATCTGATTTCACCATCTTCAAACAACCAACTAAAACTGAGATCTTTTTGTGGACTCTGAGCAGTAAATTCAACAGGCGTGCCTACGGCTAAATTTTCTGAGTGAGTAAAATTTACGTATGGCGGTACTTGTTCCGAAGTAACAGAATATTCAACATCAAAACTCGGATATCCTGTTCTATTTATCTTTTCTATGGATGCATCAGGTAGATACCTACTTACCAATCTGAAATCATCTAATGACAGAGTACCATATCCTTCAGATATTATCAATGGCTTTGTAGAACTGGATAAATGACCAAAATTATCGAGATTTATATTTTTGGTGTGATCAGAAAGCGAACCTGTTTCATCGTAACTTTTCACAGTTACGTTCAACCAGTCTTCTTCATATCTTAAGGCAAAAAATGTCCAGTCTGTAGGGAACTCTACTCCGGTAGAGATCGTTTGTTTTTTGCCCTCATCCCAAAGTTCTACTTCTACTTCTCCACAATCTAGCGCTACACCCCAAGAACCCTCCTTTCGCATAAGATAACCTTGATCCTCATAATCGGCTTCATTTAATAGAGCGGTAACCGTGAAATCTTCATTTTCTTTTGTAACGTTAAGAGAAGAAGAATGGTTCACTATCATTTTATTTTCTTCCCCATCAAAAGTGATGTAATTTCCACCTCTATCGTGATCTGTCAGATCATAATGTGGATTACTGGTCCAATTCCCCCTCAGATCCCCAGTATTTCCATTGCCACTTTCATCTTCAACACGCCCGTCGGTCAAAGACCCATCGAATCTGTATTGAGCACGGTGCCAGGAGTCTATCGTTCCATGTTTCTCCACCAGCACCATAGTTGGAGCTTCTAAACCGAAGTCCGGTTCTAGATTATTGGCTTCATAGGTACTATCACCTACAATACTCCTTTCCTTGGTCCAATCATCGCCAGAAGATTCTATAATAGTCGGTACAGCATTACTACCTTTCTGAAATACATAATATTTCCCCGTTTCGTTGACGTGATGACTTAATCCTGCTACACTCGCATTCGAATGAACGGTGGTATAGTTCTCGGGGATCTCCCAAGATCCACCAGGATCATCGACAACATTCCTTCTTATATCGGTGTGGTTCTCCACCCAAGTGACAACCATTTCACCGTCTTCTTCCGACAGCAGCTGATGAGAGGTTGTATTAGGTGTCTCGATCACACCGATTCTATCTTCACCATCTAACGGAACCAGATCAGTCTGGTTATAGCACGTTCCTTTATACTCACCATCTTCATCATCGGCAGTACGAGTATAAACTATAGCCCCGTTTTCTCCCGCAAATCCTATCGACGGTCTAGATGATTGAGGCAAAGACTCATTCTCGTCAGGGATGTCCAATCCTTCTATTTCATCCCAATCCCCTTCTTCCTGCTTCAACACCTCGATATTTCCTTCATCAGTAGGAGGAGACTCAAACATATCTAAAGATGGATGCCCCGATCGACAAACGATATGAATCTCGCCTAGATTATTTGTATCTACATCGAAACTAGTTATGGACTCATCTGTAACAGAATAATTTAAACCTAGGTCGGACCATTGGTCACCATCCCATGATTTACCTCTAAGTCTATCTCCCTTGTAATAGCTTTCTAGCTCTTCTACGTCATCGAACTCATCCAGTTCTTCTTTTATCTCCTTATATACCAATGCGATCTCATCGTCTACTTCTACTGGTATGAGTTCCGGATTATACGCCATTTTCCCCTTAGTATCGATCAAATTCACATCGTTCTCCCAAACACCATCAGAGAATTTCTGATAAAATAGATCTGATCGAACATCACCTTCGCCGTCCTTTGAAAGTTCGCTCCAAACAGCGATAGCATTATTTTCATCTAGAGAGGCTATCTGAGGCTCTGCCCTTGGACCAGCATTCCTTTTCTGTTCAAATCCGTTTGAATCTGACATGATTGTCTCTTCACCGATCCCATAATCCCTCGTTGCTAATCTATCCGTTGTGAACACTTGGTTTTCAACAGGATCATCTGCATCTGTTATGGCCATAGAGGAAGATTTTTCAGTGCTGTATAATTCCCATTCCTTAGTTTTTGACCAAAGACCCCAGCCTGCCGAAACCTCTAACTCAAATCTACCCTCGTGGTTTATGCTTGATTCTAAAGAGGGTATTTTAAGGTCCATTAAAGCATCCAATATCAATCTGCCTTCTACCTTGGCTAGCCCTGCGCCTACTTCTCCATAGGGCCCCCCGCCAAAGTTCAAGATAAATTCAATAGGAGCCTCACCATCTTCAGGATCGAGGGAAAGTCCTTTTTCCACATTGTAATCTAATGATCCTATATCATACTCAACGCCTATCTCCCCGCCGACTTC
>JBMCEH010000040.1:0-8897 GCA_048620775.1 Candidatus Natronoplasma sp.
TAAGGAAGACATTTGCCAAGCTTACGGAGATGGTCCAAGAGAATTTCGTTGGTATAGAAGTCATCAAACTCTTCGGAAGAGAGGACCAGCAGAAAAAAAAGTTCAACAAAAGAAATCAAGAATATGTAGATATCAACATAAAAGCATCAAAGGTTTCCGCTCTTTGGATGCCCTACGTTCACTTTTTAGTTGGATTGAGTACAGCTTTGGTAGTTTGGTATGGGGGTAAACTGGTGATAGAAGATAAAATCTCGCTCGGAATGATGGCCGGATTTTTGAGTTATATCGCTATGCTGACCCGCCCGGTAAGACAGACCGGAATGATGATTAATCTCAGCAGCCAAGCTGTGGCTGCTACTGAAAGGATTTTTGATGTTCTTGACATGTCTCCTGAGGTGAAGGACTCACTAGATGCCGAAGATCTACCTCCGGTTGAGGGAAAAGTCGAATTCAATGATGTGGGTTTTTCTTACAAAAAAGGAAAAAAAGTCCTAAAAGACATCGATATGGAGGTGAAGTCGGGTGAGACCGTGGCTATAGTTGGTCCTACAGGCTCGGGAAAAAGCACTCTATTGCATCTAATACCTCGATTTTACGATGTAGATAAGGGAAAGATACTGATCGACGGTCACGATATCAAAAAGGTCACCATCGACAGTCTTCGTAAACAAGTGGGCATAGTCCTCCAGCATACTTTCCTTTTTGGAGCATCGATCCGAGAGAACATATCCTATGGAAGGCCTGATGCATCCATGGAGGAAATAATCGAGTGTGCCAAGATAGCTCAGATACACGATTTCATCGAATCTTTACCATTGGGATATGAAACACCGATCGGAGAGAGAGGCGTAGATATTTCAGGAGGACAAAAGCAGAGATTCGCAATGGCTAGGGTCTTACTGACTGATCCAAGTCTTTTGATACTCGATGAACCGACTTCTAGCGTCGATGTTGAAACCGAAGAGAGGATGCAGAAAGCGATGAGTGAGGTCATCAAAGATAGGACCACCTTCGTCATAGCTCACAGACTATGGACTGTACAGAATGCTGATAAAATTCTTGTTCTAAAGAAAGGTAGGATAGTCGAGAGAGGAAAACATGAGGAACTTCTAGAAAAAGAGGATGGTTTCTACCGGAAGATTTACCAGCAGGTATTGAAGGAAAAGGAAGGTGATTCCCGATGAGAGGTGGATTCGGACGCAGGATCAGATCTGATAACGAAGAAGATTTTTCACTGAAACAGTTGGATAAAAGGGCTTTGAAATTTCTTCTCAAATATCTTAAAAGACATAAAATAAAACTCTCGATAGCTATAATCTCTATGGTGATGATGACACTAGCCAGCCTAGCTGGGCCTTTTTTGATAAAGATAGCTATAGATGAATATATCATGAATAAAGACCTAAACGGTTTAACACTGATATTTTTCATGATGGTCGGAGCCTATGGCGCATATTGGCTATTTTCGTACTTTCAAACCTATCTTTCAAACTGGATAGGTCACACTATCGTCGGAGATATCAGAGAAGACCTATATGAACACCTTCAGGATTTACCGATAGATTTCTACAACAAACACAGTACTGGTGACATGATGGCTAGGGTTACACATGATGTGAATGCATTATCCGACCTGGTTTCGACGGGATTCGTACACTTGTTGAGTGATTTTTTTGTCATGATAGGTATTGTGGTTATCATGTTATATCTGAACGTTGAATTGGCGTTGGTAAGTTTCATCATCATACCTTTCATCTTCTTCATGGTTTATTATCTAGGTAAGAAGATGCGGTTGGCGTATCGTGATGTTAGGGAAAGGTTAGCCGATTTGAACGCTGATGTCGAGCAGAATCTCTCCGGGATAAGGTTGGTTCAGGCGTTAAACAGAGAAAATATCAACACCGGAAAGTTCAGCAAATTGAGCTGGAAGAACTTGAAGGCTAATCTAAAAGCTGCTACATACTTTTCTTTGTTGTTTCCTATAATGACGTTGAGCAAGGTCTTCGGAGAGGCGCTAGTTCTAGGTTATGGGGGCTGGGGAATCGTACAGGGAACCGTAAGTCTAGGAGTACTCATAGCCTTCATGGATTATGTGCGCAGATTCTTCGGACCTTTGGCAGATATGAGTCAAGTCTACAATACGTATCAGTCTGCCGGGGCCTCTTTAGACCGCATATACGAGTACATGTCTGAGGGGAGTTCGATAAAGGAAGCGGAAAAGACAAAATCTCCTGAAAAGATCAAAGGGGAAATAGAGTTCGATAGCGTGACTTTCAGTTATGATGAGAAAACGATAATAGATGAACTAGATCTAAAAATAGAAGCCGGTGAGATATTCGCACTGGTGGGCCAGACTGGAGCGGGAAAGACGACGATCGTGAACATCTTAACTCGACTTTATGACATAGACGAGGGTCGTATCATCATAGATGGGATCGATCTGAGAAAATATCCTAAAAAACGATTGAGGGATGTGATCTCTGTTGTCCCACAGGATATATTCCTCTTCGACACCTCCATAAAGGAGAACATCCGATTTGGAAGGCTTGAAACCTCGGATGAGGAAGTAATCGAGGTAGCAAAGAAAGTTCACGCTCACGATTTCATCGAAGGTCTGCCGGATGGATACCAAACAAGGGTAGGTGAAGGCGGCGTGAAACTATCGGGTGGTCAGAAACAGCTGGTTTCCTTTGCGAGAGCTATGCTAGCTGATCCAAAGATATTGATACTCGATGAAGCCACTTCTAGTGTCGACGCCTATACGGAAGTGCTGATTCAGGATGCGATGGATAGATTATTTGAAGACCGTAGTGTTCTTATGATAGCCCATCGTTTCGCTACCTTGAACAGGGCGGACCGCATTGGCGTGTTGAAAGAAGGTAAATTGATAGATACGGGTACTCATGAAGAACTTATGGAGAGTAATAAGGCGTATAGAAGATTATATGAAAAGCAGAAAGGGAGATGAGAGGATAAATCAAGAAGGAAAGCTATAAATAGTAATTGTAATACTAAAGCTATCAACTGCAATATTAGAGCTGATATATATGGCTATGAAAAAAATCGCCGAAAATAAGGAAGAGATAGTGGAGAAGGCATGGAAGAACGATAAAAAGTTCATAGAGATGACCGTTGATATAATCTTGGGCTATCTGGAAGAAAATCCTGAAGGATGTTCTTCTGGAAAGTTCTGCCCGGAAGCGTTGGTCGATCGCTGTGCAGGAATGCCCTTCGTGACTGAGGATAAGATAAAGATGGTCGTTGACATGATGTACAGGGAAGGTTATCTCGAAAGAGAGATCCCCGAAGGGACCGGAACGCCTCATTATTCCCTAAAGTAATTTAATATGTGTTCAAATCAGCCACCTAGTTCAGAAAAACCTAAAGGAGAGCTTGGCAAACGTATTCAGAAACTCCAGGGGCTAGCTAAAGCTCTTCACTGTCCCACCCGGTGGGATATCATAGACGTCATAGGGACCGGAACGGCTAAAACTAAAGAAATAAAAAATGAGTTGAAAGAGAGAGGTTATGACATCACTCAGTCCGGCCTTTATTATCACCTTTCAGAGCTGCGGGAGGCCGGGTTAATCGAAGTAGATGAATTCTTGGAAGAAGGCAAGGGAGCACCTGAAAAGGTCTGGAAGTTGACTAAGAAGAAGATAGAGATAGAACTCGTCTTGGGGGAATAACAAATGACCATTTCTGTTGAGGCCCGGAATCTCAGTAAGAGTTTTGGTGATTTATACGCGGTGAAAGATATCAATTTTGAAGTAGAGAGAGGAGAATTTTTCGGATTTTTGGGACCGAACGGAGCGGGAAAGACAACCACGATCAGGATGCTGACAGGTCTGATAACTCCTGATTCTGGAAGGGCGTTTATAGAAGGTATAGATTCAAAAAAAGATCCGATAGGCGCTAAGATGAAGATGGGTGTTATACCAGAGTTCGGGAATATATATCAAGATCTAACTGCAGAGGAGAACCTACATCTTGCGGGAAAATTTTACGGCATGTCTAAAAAGCAACGAGAAAAAAAATCTTCAGAAATACTGAAAATCATGAAATTGGAGGATCGAGCTCAAGATGTTCTTCAGAATTTTTCTAAAGGTATGAAGCAACGTGTAAATATAGGTTGTGCTATAATACATGATCCGCCAGTTCTCTTTTTAGACGAACCTACATCTGGTTTAGACGTGCAGAGTAGAAGACTCGTCATCAGATTGATCCAGCGTATGAAAGATGAAGGAACAACGATATTTTTGACGACGCACGATATCAATGAAGCTAACGAATTGTGTGAACGCGTTGGCATAATACATGAGGGCAAATTGGTTGCAATAGATAGACCGGAAAAATTGAGAACAACCTTCGATAAGACGCAATCAATTGAAACGTCTATTGAAGGAAATTTTGATCCTCAGATGTTAAAAAATGATCACGTGAACAAGATACAAAGGTCTGGAGACAAATTCAAAATATTCACAGACGATGTTGATGCTACCGTTAAACACCTGGTCGGTTTAGCTGATGATAATTCTTTCAATATAGTCTCATTGAGAACCTGTGGACCGAGCTTGGAGGAAGCCTTTGTCAGATTAACGGGTGATATGGAATGAATTATAGATCATTGTTGAGAGGAATAATATGTACGGCTGAAAAAGATATCAAGATATATTATAAAAAACCACCAGTGATAATATTTGGTCTGTTGTTTCCTCTTCTTATGTTCCTAGCTTTCTATATGGGAAGAGAATTGGAGATAGCTAACTTCTTTCCAGGATTTCTAGCCATGTCGCTCTTCTTTACTTCCTCTTCTGTAGGTCCTTTAGTAACCCCTTGGGAGCGGCAGGCCGGAACATATGAGAGATTATTGTCTTATCCAGTAGATATAAAGGTGGTTTTGATAGGTGACATATTGGCTGGTTCTATCTTCGGTATTTCTATTTCTTCAATAGTTCTGATAGCTTGCTGGTTCTTATTGCCAATAGAGATCGTGAGCTTAACGATGATCGTCTTATCTATGGTTTTGGGTGCTGTCGCTTTTTCGACTTTAGGAGTTCTGCTAGCTTCGCCCGCCACGAAGGCACCTTCTAACATAATGATGCTTTCTAGTCTGATAAGATTTCCTTTAGTTTTCATAAGTGGTATCTTCATTCCCCTACAGGATATGGGGACCACTATGAGATACCTTTCTTATGTCTCCCCGCTCACCTACTTGGTAGATTCTTTCCACGCAGGTATCGGAGGAAAAAATTTCATGATGATCGGAATTGGATTACTAGTACTTCTCGGGTTCAGTTTAACCTTTTTACTACTAGCTGTAAAAATACATGAAAGAAACATGGTAAAGGGACTTTAGGACTAGAATTGATTCAAGTGGAAGTCATGATAGCAGTACTCCTATCTAGAATATTGGATCACCTATTATAAAGGAGAGAGCTGACGTAAAAAGGAGTATTGCAGTTGAGACCATTAAGCTGTAAAGAGGGAAGTAGTAGCCTCTTGAGGCAGACCTAGCTAGTCTACCACAACTGGTTCAAGTACGAAGCCTATGTAAAGTGATACACAAATTTCAACCCAAATCATTACAAAATTTTTTATCCTAATAGATTATTACGGTAGGGAGGAAAAAGATGTCCGTTGAGGAAGAAAAAGAAGTTTTGGAAAAATTAGTCCAAAAATTCAAGAAGAAGATAGATGAAGATAAGTCACTCAAAGAAGATATTAAGGACTTTGAGAGAGATATTCAGGTCGATTTTAACTCAGGTAACCACTACAACCTGAGCTTAGAGGACGGCGAAGTAAGCAAAATTCAAGAGGGACCGATAGAAGATTCTGATATCACTATAGCTACAGACGTAGGAACACTCGATGATCTATTAGAAGGGGAAGTAGGTGCTATGCAGGCCTACGCAAGCAATAAAATAAAAGTCGATGCTTCCCTGACCGACATGTTGAAGTTCAAAAAGTTGCTCTAACTGTAAAAGTTTACTTTCTCGGGAGGATGTTTCATGAACTCTCTCAACAATGTAGTAGCGTAAGTTCCTTTATTAAGGCTGAAGTCCAATCTTAATGCATCTCCCTGTAATTCCCATTCAAGGTCTTTGACCGGAGCGAATATATTTCTCCTAGTCCCGGTTGAAGAGATAGACGATATCTTAGGGATTATAAAATCCTCTTTTTTGATATTTTCTTCTTCAATAACTTTTCTCTCGATATCTCCTTGTTCTCCCTCAGAGAGTTTGGATTTATGACCGTAAAGTGGGGCACTTACGAAAGCCTTCCCCTCTTTAACCATCTCTGATGCCTTGGAAATATTATGCTCTCTTACTATTACCTTGGTATCCTTGTTCGGTAAGCCGTCTGAATCAGCAGGCAGTACTACATCTCCCACCAGTGCATCATTGAGAGGAAACTCTTTTTCAAGACGGAGAGAAACCATGCGATTGAACAGATAAGACTGGTATGCATGGACAAACATCATGAGAAGATTATGTGGTAAAGTTTTGAGAGCGGAAACGAAATCTCCTGGGTTATCCTGAAGATATTTCAACATGCCTCTTTCGAACGTCAATACTTGCGGGTATATACTAAGACCCTTTTTTGGATTCCAGTTATTCTCCATAAACTCTCTAGCTTTGTAACAACTTTTTCCTTCGCCTTTTTTTGGTGATGCTACATATTTCTTTACGGCCCCCTCAAAATCACCTTCTAAGATTTTTTTTCCGACGATATGTGTAACCGGTCTTAAAGTTCCAAAGCGCTGTACGCCGAACCAATTGGGAAATCCTCCTTCATCTTCTATCTTTTTTCCTATATTGTCGGCTCTACGGAGAGCTTCTTCTGGTTCAACATCTAAATCTCTGATCAATATCTCGAATTGATTTCTCTTGTGAGCTCCTATGTTTAAAGATCGGTAAGATGTGAAAACCTCCTGTATCTCTACATCTTTGATATTTAAATTATTTAATTTCTCAGGAGCACATTTAAAGGACATCCATTGAGTTGTGATAGCTCTTTTGTCTTTAGTTCCGCAGAAATCTATGTTCTCTCTAGATATGCTCAATTCTCTAGAGAGTCTTTTCATCAATCTGTTAGTTTCCCAATTTCGAGACCAAACTTTTGCTATGCTGTATTCTCCTTCGCTCTCTTCAAAAAGATCTATTTCCTCTTTAACTCTAAAATCTTCAGGATATTTCTTCAATTTGCCTCCCACACCAGGGGCATCAGTGAAAAAGCATTGAAGCCCCACCTTTTTTTCCATGAGCACTTCACCGATTTATTATATAATTAGTCTTCTTCCTCTTCAAACATTTCAGAATATATTTCCTCGAAATCTTCCTGAAATGATTTTGATATATCGATCAATACCTGTTTAGGGTTGGTTCCTTCCGTGACTTCCACTCTCAAAATAGGATCATCTAACTCCTGATGTTCCACCGAGTAATCAGCAGTAGCGATCTTTTCCTCTTTCACCAACTGTTCTATAAGTGGATACATCACGGTGTCGTCTGCATCTTTGATTTTTATTTCCAGCGTTGTGTCAGTCTTTTCCAGTATTTCGAAGTCCATATCTATACACACCTTCTTGAAACACGATACGATACTGTTGAGGTTTTACTATTATTTAAGGTATTTGTCTACCATCTTGATGGCACAGACATCTCCGCACATCGAACAAGTCTCCTCATCGTTAGGATTTTTATCTTCTCTATACCTTTTTGCTTTTTCGGGATCGACGACCTTATCAAATATCTTTTCCCAGTTCAACATTTGTCGTGCCTGAGATATCTCGTTGTCAACATTTTCATCTATACCGTTAGCTACATCCGCCGCGTGTGCGGCTATTTTAGAAGCGATGGTCCCTTCTTTTACATCTTCTACATCTGGAAGGCCTAGGTGTTCTGCAGGGGTGACGTAACAAAGAAAATCAGCTCCATTGTATGCAGCCAAAGCTCCACCTATAGCTCCAGCTATATGATCGTAACCGGGAGCAAAATCCGTAACTAGAGGACCGAGAACATAAAATGGGGCTCCCCCGCAGACATCTTTTTGAATATTCACATTGGTTTCTACCTGGTCCAGCGGCACGTGTCCAGGTCCTTCGACCATCGCCTGCACGCCCTTCTCTCGAGATCTGTCTACCAGTTCTCCTAAAGTAATGAGTTCTTGGATCTGGGGTCTATCAGTCGCGTCGGATATAGAACCGGGTCTGAAACCATCTCCTAGGCTCAGAGTCAGGTTGTATTCTTTGGCGATTTCGAGTAGATAATTGAATTCTGAATAAAGTGGATTCTCCTTCTCATTCTGAAGTATCCATGCGGTCAGAAAGGCCCCTCCACGACTGACCACATTCGTTAATCTATCGCTCTCCTTCAAACTTTTGACCCCATTTCTCGTTATCCCGCAGTGAACTGTTATGAAATCCACTCCGTCTTCAGCATGTTTTCTGATACTGTTGAATATGTCGTCTGAAGTCATATCGACTATGGCACTTTTTCTTGCTAGAGTCAAACCACACTGATAGATGGGGACTGTTCCGAAGGGCAGGTTGGTTTTTTCTATCAGTTTTTCTCTGATCTCATCTATATCTCCTCCTGTGCTCAAATCCATTACCGCATCGGCACCATATTTTTCCGCAATTTTCAGCTTTTTAGTCTCCATCTCCAGATCAACATTATCTTTAGAAGTTCCGAGATTGACGTTGATCTTGGTCTTTAGTCCCTTGCCTATCGCCTTTGGGTCCGGTCCGTGCCGTGGATTATATGGTACTACAGCCTTTCCATTTTTCACCAATTGGGCTAGTTTTCCTGCAGATGTCGGTTCTTCCTGAGCGCTCTTTCGGATCAAATTTGGTATCCCATTTTTGCAATCTTGGGGTATTGTCATCGTATACC
>JBMCEH010000041.1:0-8896 GCA_048620775.1 Candidatus Natronoplasma sp.
GCAACCTCCAACAAAAAAATCGGTGGAAGAACTGGTCGATTGGGTGAGGGTTTAATAGCTTTACTTTAAAGAGATGTTCACCTATCGATCTTCTATCCTTTTAACTAGACCTTTCCTCAGGTCGAGACCTTTGATCTTTGTATCTTCTCCTACGATAGAGTCTTTTATCACAGAATCTTCTATTTGACATCTTTCGAATATGAGGGAATTCTCGATCTCTGAGTTCTGTATTTTGGTCTCTTCAAGGATGGTGACGTCTTCACCTACCTCTGAATCTTTGATATCTCCTTTTAATATTTGGCCTTCCCGTATGTTTTTCTCGGCTCTAAGATAGCCTTTTCGGGTCCCCACGTCCGCCCAAGTGCCAGTGAAGGGATAAGCGTAACAGTCATATCTCTCCGATGTCCACGACAAAAATCTTCCAGGTTCGTCCAGATATTTATCCCTGGATATACGTCCTTTCCAGTACTCGATGTATTCATCGAAGATATTGTGTATGTTCTTTGGGAAGTGATAGAATGCGGTGGAAGCCATCTTGGATTTTGGTTCGTCCGGCTTTTCCTGGAAGTCTCGAATTTTTTTCTTTTCGTCGAAATCCAATATACCATAGTTTTTTGCTTCATCTAAACTTTTGACTTCGAAACAGGCGTTGACTATGCCGTCTCTTTCTTGGGCAAAATTTAAAAAATTTTGGATGCTGAAAGAATAGTAATTGTCTCCACCTATAATGAGGTGATCGATTTTCTCCGCTTTTCCTAGAGCGTTCATTATACCGCCGATAGCGCCCAGTTTCTCTTCTTCCGAATCCTGTTTCTCTATGATCAGCTTGTAAAGATTTTCTTTTCGTTCTTTTAGATAATCTTCAAAGGAACTTTCGAATCTCTCGTTTGTGGTGATGTATATCTTATCTATTTCCTCGATCTCTTCGAGTTCATCTAGTATATAACCCAGTATAGGTTTACCTCCTAGAGGGAGGAGCGGTTTTGCCCTTTGTTTTGTGATCGGCCAAAGCCTTGTGGCATAACCTCCTGCCAATATTATAGAGTCCATATTTACCGTTCCCGCTATCTATTATGGTTGGTATAAATAAATTGTGTCCCTATGTTTTTCACTCTGATGATCTTGATTTGAACTTCGGCTTCAGTCGGATATCGGAACTCATACTCTTCGAGATGAGACAATTTTTTTTGGCTAGGTTCAAAGCTCTCTCGACTTTATTTTTATCTTCATCATTTTTCACTTCAAATTTGGGGATCAGATCGATCTTAGTCATCTTGCTACCATCCTCAGTGTCTTCTAGAATTCCCTTAGTCTCTAATTCAAAATTCGCAAGTTCTAGTCTCATCTTCTCCAACGTAGATTCCAGAGTTATGGAGTAGCACATCGCAAGAGAACCGATAAAAGCGTCCTCTGGATTCAACATCCCTTCGGCTCCTCCGAACTCGACTGGTTTGTGAAATCCACAGGAATATCCGCAGTCCATGGTTATGCTGCCGTGCTCATCTTCCTTATCGCTCCAATGGACGATAGAAGTATATTCGTGTGTCATGGTTTTGTAAAAACATCACAAAAATTTAAACCTTGTTATCGAGTTTCCAGTACAGAGTGCCGAATAACTTTTTAAGAGGTGTATGATCTTCTTTGATCAAATGTAAAAACATCAAAGATTTTAAATAATGATGATTATGTGGTACTTATTCCTGAATAAAAATGTATGAGACGAAAAGGTTTATAACCGGTCAAAGTTGATAGTTTGTCTGATACATAATTAAGATTTAAAATGGGAGACGATGGCAGGAAATTCCCGAGGCGATTCCGCAAAAAAAATACAACCTTCAGAAGGATCTTTAGATGAATCTATGTCTCAGTCTCAGAAGTCCCTAGTAGATGAAATTACCACTATATCGAAGATAAACGAAAAGATGGCCCGAGATCTGATAGATGAGGGCTACAGCGGTCTGAAAGATATCTTTCAGGCTGAAATCGACGAGTTATCCGAAATCCTCGGACTCGCAGAAAAAGAGATCAAAAAGATAAAGGAAGAGATCGAGGAAAATAATAAGGAAAATAACGAGGCATCTGATTTTCTACAGGATGATGAAGATGAATTTACTCAGTGGTTGACTGGAGAGAGTGATCAAGAACTAGGGGGCGTGGTCAGCAAAAAAGAAGAAGGGGGAAAGGAAGGAAACCCATTTTCTGAAGATAAAAGCAAAAATACCAATTCTCTAAAAGCATGGCTTTCCGGCGAAGAGGATTCGTTCACCGAGTGGCTTGGAGAAGATACTTTTGAAGAAGAAAAAAAAGAGATCGAGGAAGAACTACGGGGGAGAGAGGAAACATTAGAAAAGAGGGAGGAAGAGCTAAAAGAAAAAGAACGAGAGATAGAACAGCTCAAAGACAAATTTAAAAGTCATGTGGAGGATATAGAAGCCGATGAATTCAATCCGGAGGAAATACTTGAGGAGAACACTCGACTGAGTAGAGAACTCGAAAATAAAGAAGAAAGGCTCGAGCAGCTGGTCGAAGAAAAGGAAGAAATGGAAGATGAGATCCAGCAGATAAAGAAAGGTACGATCGCCATCGTCAATTACCTCAAATCTCAACAAAATAGAAGTTTATCTACTTCTTCTGAAGGTGTCAGTGACGAAATACAGTACGAGGAACTGGAGAGACAGAAAGAAGAGAATGAGAGATTAAAAGAAAAGATAGAACAACTGCGTTCACAATCGGATGGAGGCAGATCCGAAGTCATAAAAGAGATGGATAACAAGGACGAACAGCTCCGAGAGTTAAAAGAGGAACTCGCTCATAAAGAAGAGAAGATAGAAGATTTGAAAGAGACGGTGAAACATAAGGAGAAAGAACTCAATGAACAAGAAGACGATCTTATGCATAGAGAACAGGTCCTCAGGAAGGAGAGACAGAAGTTAGAAGCTCAGAAAAAAGAGATGCAAAACAAGACCGAGCAGGAGCGTAAAAGAGAATTAGAAGAACTCAAAAAAGAGATTAGCAAAAAGGAACAAGAATTGAAAGCTAAAGAAAAATACATAGAACAGAAACAAAAAGAGATAAGGGCTAAAGAAGAAGACCTTATAGACGAGGAGCTGGAGGAGAGGGAACAAGAGATCCTGCAGGAGATCGAACAGGAAAAATGTAAAACTGGAACCGGCAGACTTGATGATCTACTTCTCGGCGGAATTCCTCTTGGATCTAACGTTTCTATATACGGTCCTCCCCATGTGGGGAAAGAAGTCATGATAAACAGTTTTATAGCCGAAGGTCTAGAGAAGGGCGTACCCGCAATATGGGTTATAACTGACAAAACGATCGAGGATCTGAGAGAGGAGATGAAATTCGTCTTGCCCACTTATGAAGAATATGAGATAAGAGGTTTAGTCTATTATGTAGATGCTTATTCGGCTAGTATGGGAGAAATCAGTGAGTCTGAAAATGAAAAAGATTATGTCAAATATATAAAAGATCAATCCGATGTGAAGGCTATAATCGATGCGGTGAATAAGTTCGCGGGGGAAATAAATCAAGATAATCGCTACTATAGGATGGCATTCGAATCTGTTTCTACGATAATAGCATATCTGGATACAGAAACCACTTTCAGGCTCCTTCAGCCATTTTCGGGTAAAAGAAAAAGAGACAAGGCGGTTTCTCTTTTTACCTTGGAGAAGGGGATGCATACTGAACAGGATATATCGATGCTGGGGCATATAATGGACGGTGAGGTAAAATTCAAGGTCGATCAGCTCAAGAATTATTTGAAGGTGGAAGGCTTAGGTGACGTACAGACCAGAGATTGGATCGAATACTCGCACAGTAAAAGTGGAATCACCATGGGTTCTTTCTCCTTAGACACCATCAGATAGAGGCCTTAGCCATGGAATATCAAGCTTTATTCGGGCTCGCCGCCAACATAATTTTATTGCCTGTCATTTCTTTATCTCTACTGATAGTTTATATGAATAAAAGAGAATTTTTGGAAAAGTCTGGTTTTGATAAACCCGTTGTTGGGATGATAATAATAGGATCTTTCTTCGGCGTTTTTGCGGATATACCGTTGATAGTTTTCGGTGATTCATTACTCAATATTAATATTGGTGGAGCTTTGATCCCGGTGATCATCTGTGGTGTTTTGATTTATAAGAAAAGGATAAGTCTCTTGGCTGTAGCTGCTGGTACTACAGTTGTTTCTATCTTGGCATATTCTGTCTCTAGAATTGAGCCTGGAGTTGGCATCGTAGCTGAGTTCCCATATTATTTTTTACCGGCAGTTAGTGGTTTGTTAATTTCTTTATTATTTGGGGTGTTGATGAAAAAAGATGAAACATTTCAGATACCTTACGCCTACATCATTGGCGTTTTAGGCACCTTGATCGGAGCTGATCTTGTCAGGATACCTGAATTGGTACGTATGGGCGTTTTAGGTTCCTTAGGTGGAGCGGGTGCGATGGACCTCGTGTATCTTTCCGGGCTGATAGGAGCAGTCCCGCTTATCTTCATCTACTATTTTAGGCATGATTTTTCCCTACCTGTAGATCCTATGTTGAAGGCAAAAAAGCACTTGAACAAAGGTGAATACATCGAGAGTAAAAAACAGACAATTCAAGGGATCAAAAAGGAGATCGACAAAGCTTACAAGTTACTTTCGAGAAATACGAACCCGATTTTTTTAAAGCCCTCTAAAACCTCTTCTGATGTTCTTCGATGTCTGGGATTCAGTCCAGCAGTGATTGATGATTATATCACTTTAACCCGGAGTCAGGCAAAAGGCGGACTTTTCGAAGCTAAAAAGGACCTATTGACCGGTAGACTTTTGAGGAGAAGTATAAGAAATAGACTGAGTGAAGTTTACACCAGTTTTTTAAGAAGATTTTTAGCTTACCTATTGGATCTAGTACTGCTGGGAATTCCGTTCATCCTGTTGTTCTTCTATATTCTTTTGGACGCAATATCTCCTGGTTCTCAGATGGTGATAAGTGAGCCTGTATTTCTTGCTGTTTTATCTTTGGCTACATCCATTCAATTCATATATTTCACTCTGACTGAATGGTATTTTGGAAGGAGTTTGGGCAAGGCTGTAGTCGGTCTCAGAGTTCTTGATGATGATTTGAATAGTATAACTTTCGCTCAGAGTGCTGCTAGGAATTCGGGTCGATATGCAGACATCGTTCTAGGTTTCTACATGTTAAGTTTGATATTTATATTCAGGAGTTCGGAGAAAAAGAGGATAGGTGACCATATCGCTGGCACAAGAGTAGTCAAAACTAAATAACAATTCTTTTATTGAGGATTATGAGATCGAGAATTGAAAATATATACGGATGGATCGATGAGGATTTGGACGCTGTAGTGATATTGAATTCTATAAAGCCTCACGTTGACAAGACATTTTTTTATATTACAGAACTCTATAGAGGGGAGTTCGAGAACTGTGCCCTAGTAGCTCATCCTGACGCCACGGCAGAGATGTGCGTGAGTAAGCTAGAATCTGAAAGCGCTTCAAAGTCTGACATACCGATGGAGACCATGGAGGATAGAGAAGAATTGAAAGAATGGCTCGAAGAGAATCTCAGTGATCAAGAAAAGGTCGGTGTCAACGCATCTGAATTGACTTACAAAGGTTTTAAAAAGATCAAAGATTCGACTGACGCAGAGATAATAGATGTTTCCGATGCGATTGTCGAGGCAAGGAACCGGAAAGATGAAAAAGAGATCGATATCCTTGATAAAGCTGGTGATATAGCTTCTAGAGTGGCAGAAGAGATAACTAGCTACATAGAAGAAGGGATGAAGGAGTACGAGGTGGCGGCCGAACTCTCCTACCGGATGAGAAAGAAAGGCGCTTCTGGAGATGCTTTTGAGATCATAGCCGGGAGTGGACCTAATTCTGCTGAACCGCACTACACTTCAGGAGAGAGAGAACTTCAGAAAGGCGATTTTTTAGTGCTGGATTTTGGTGCGCTATATAAACGGTACAGGTCTGATATCACAAGAACATACATCATAGGAGAAGCATCTGACCGACAGGAGAAGATGTATCAAACAGTATTAGAGGCCCAGAAAGCCGCCCTCGATATGATAGAACCAGGAGTGGAAGGAGCTGAAGTGCACAACGCCGCCAAGGACATCATCGATAGCACTGAATTCGAAGGCAAATTCATCCATGGACTCGGCCACAGTATAGGTCTTTCTACACACGATGGTTCTGGATTATCACCTAATGTGGATGTGACTTTGGAACCTGGAATGGTGTTTACTGTTGAACCGGGGATATACATATCCGATTTTGGAGGAGTCAGGATAGAAGATGATATTGTTGTCACCGATGAAGGCTATAAACTACTAACGGACGCGGATAGAGAGATGAGAGTTTTATGAGCATTTGAAACATAAGACAAAATATTTATATTCAACTAATGATTATCCTAAGCAAGGTGTAAACTTGGCTATAGGATTTGTGCTCATTAAAACAGCGCCTGCAGCGGAACAAGAAGTATACGATATAGTAAAAGATATGGAGAGTGTCATCGAAGTCCATTCACTTTTCGGTGAGTACGATATCATAATCAAGTTACAAGCAAAAGATTTCAACACCCTGGGTCAGATCGTCGTTGATGACATAAGATCTATCGAGGGAGTTGAAGATACAAAAACTTTGACAGGTATAGAATTTTAGGAGGTAAAATTATGGGATTAGATGCATGGACTTTCGTAACGGTTCTCTTATTGACGTTAGGCTTGGGACTGTTTCTAGCCGGGATCTTCACGGCATACTTTGGAAGAGGTAAGAGCAGGATGGTCGGTACGGTATTGACCATCATAGGTATACTGGTTTGGATAGGCTCATATGCAGGCTATGCCGGAGATTACTTTGGAACTACTACTTTCGTAGAAGTTTTGAAATACGGGCTCTTTTTCGTTGGAGCCTTTGCTATAGGTGCCGTGATAGCCTTAGGCATATTTTTAGTAGCCATAATGAAAACGTAGCCCGACCAAAAAAACTATTTTACCATTCTTTTTTAGCCTTTCTATGGATGTAAAAATAATACTTGGAAGTAAGAGCGATTTGGAAGTAGGCGAGAAAGCAGTGGATATTCTGGAGGAGCTATGTATAGATTACGAGATGACCGTATCTTCAGCCCATCGAACACCAGAGAGGACAAAGGAGCTCTGTGATGATGCGGAAGTTTTCATAACTGTTGCCGGTCTAGCAGCTGCTCTACCAGGAGTAGTCGCAGCCCACACTATCAAACCTGTCATCGGTGTACCGGTAAGCGGTAGGATGAATCTGGATTCGTTGCTATCTATAGTTCAGATGCCTCCCGGTGTTCCCGTAGCTACCGTAGGGATGAACCGAGGAGATAACGCAGCACTGTTAGCGGCGGAGATATTAGCTAGAACTGATGAAGAGACAAAAGAGAGGTTAGAGGAGTATAGAGAAAAGAGAAGAGAAAGAGTTTATAAGGATGCTGAAGAAGTAGAGAATAAATATTGAGAGGAGATTGAATTGAAAGATACAGAAAGTTTTATCCAAGAAAAGGTTGAGAAGATAAAGGAGGTCGACGGAAAAGCGGTCGTTGGATGCAGCGGCGGTGTTGACAGTACGGTCTCTGCCGTGCTTGCAAGCGAGGCTCTAGGTAAAGATCTGTTGGCTGTTTATGTGGATACGGGATACATGAGGAAAGATGAGACAGAGAAGATAGATAACATCTTGGAAGATATGGGTGTGAATCACGTAGTTATCGACGCTAGAGATGAGTTCTACGAGGCGATGGAAGGCGTCGTGGATCCTGAAGAAAAACGTAAGATCATAGGGAACAAGTTCATAGAGGTTTTTGAAAGAGAGGCTGAAAAATTCGATGCGGATTATCTTGTTCAGGGAACAATCGCACCTGATTGGATCGAAAGCGGCGACGAGAAAAGAGATACAATAAAGTCTCATCACAACGTTGGAGGTTTACCCGAAGAAATGGGGTTAGACCTGATAGAACCTCTTCAGGACCTTTACAAAGACGAAGTCAGAGAAGTAGCTAGAGAGTTGGGGCTTTCAACGGCTGAAAAGCAACCCTTTCCTGGACCCGGTCTTGCTATTAGAGTGATAGGAGAAGCAACCCCTGAGAAAACTAAAATTGTCAGAGAAGCCTGTCATATAGTGGAAACGGAGATCGAAGAGGCGGCTGAAAAGGGAAAAATGGATAGACCATGGCAGTACTTTGCAGTTCTGCTTCCAGTCAAAACTGTGGGAGTACAGGGAGACAAAAGGGCTTATGGATATACGATAGCGGTTAGAGCCGTGCAATCTTTAGATGCCATGACCGCAAGTTTCAGCAGGATACCACCAGAGATCATGGGTAGGATATCAAGTAAGATAACTAACGAGATGAAAGATGAGGTCAATCGAGTCGTCTACGACATAACGAATAAACCTCCTGGGACGATCGAGTGGGAATGAAGAGCAGATGATGAAAGTTTAGTGGTATAGTGATAAGATAGGATGAACCCCGTTTCGATACTTCTATTTTCCGTTCTATTCACTTTTATCGGCATCAGTTTAGGGATAATAACCGGCCTCGTTCCAGGTATCCACGTGAACACGATATCATTCTTGATCATAAGTTCTTTAGGTACGATATCACTCTTCGTGGGCGGTTTGATCTCAGATTTTGGGGTAACAAATTTTGAATTGCTGCTGTTCATTTCCATGTTGGTCATCGGCTGTCTGATAACTCACACTTTTTTGGACTTCATCCCCTCTACATTTTTAGGGGCGCCAGAAGGAGAGACCGCTCTAGCGGTTTTACCTGCCCATGAGATGCTCCTTCAAGGGAGGGGATACGAGGCAGTAAAAGCCAGCGCTCTAGGAAGTTTTGCCGCATCT
>JBMCEH010000042.1:0-8758 GCA_048620775.1 Candidatus Natronoplasma sp.
GATCAAAGTATCCTCCCTCATCTTCAGGAGTCACGATGGGATCTCCGTTTTCGTCCCTTTTGAAAAGAAAGAATTCATATTCTGGACCGATGTTGAATTGGTATCCTCTATCTTCTGCTTTTTTCATCTGTCTCTGAAGGATGTATCTTGGATCACCTTTGAATCTTTCTCCATCTGAGGTGTAGATATCACAGATCAATCGTCCCGTCTTGATATCGTCGTTTATCCAGGGGAAAACAAGAAAAGTATCTAAATCAGGATATGCCCTAAGATCGGATTCTTCTGTAGTCGCATAACCCATTATTGAAGACCCATCGAAAAGGACTCCTTCTTCGATGGCTCTTTCGAGGTGAGAGGAAGGGACCGATACCGACTTTACCGTACCTAAAATGTCCATGAACTGCATCTCAACGAACTTGATCTTTTCTTCGGAAACCTGCTTCAAAAGCTCGTCTTTCTGCATATTACTTGATTGAAGTCAATTATTTAAAATATAGGTAGAGTCGAGATTATTAGAATCGCCAATCTCGTTGAGCGGATAGGAGGGGAAAACAATTTGAAACGGTATAAGGAAAGCATAGTACTACAGTATTATTCTTTGAGTCATACCTACGCAGAGGAACCCGTATATACTAGTTAAATCATTGAATATATAAAAGGAGGTGAAAAACATGAAAGATATAGCAGATACTTTGAGAGATGATAATCAACTGAAGACTTTATGGAGCGCCATCGAAAAAGCGGATATCGAAGAACTGATAAAGGAAAAAGGACCTTATACAATATTTGCTCCGACAAACGATGCTTTCAATAAGATACCGAGTGATGAGTTGAATGAACTATTGGCGAATCACGACGAATTGGTGAACACGCTAAAAAACCACATCGTTATGGGTAAGTATACCTCAACAGACGTTGCGAAGATGGAAAAAACTACGTCGATGAGCGGAGAGGAGATAAATGTAGATACTTCAAATGGTGTAAGAGTGAATGAATCTAAAGTGATAAAGCCCGATATCGAAGGATCGAATGGGATCATTCACTTCGTAGATACACCGCTTATAACAAAGTATCATAAGTGAATTTTAGCAAATCCGGCTATCTAGTATTGGTAGCCGGGATCGTTTTTTATGTAATTTTCTCTTTCAAAATAGATTGTTTTAAATTATCTATATATCATCGCTAATTCAGGACTTTTATCTGACTTTTCGAAGATGTTATCGATGTGTTTAAAGGTTAGCGCTAAGACCATCGTTTCCTTTTTATTTAAACCATAACCCAGCTCTTTTTCAACCATCATCTTTATTTCTAGCGGTGAAAGCTCTTCGTCTATCTCTTCTACTTTTTGGGCGACGGCTTTACAGGCTTCCTTCGATTCTTCAAAGAGTTCTTCAGTCATCTTCTACAGGTCTGTTTTGCCTTTATAAGAACCTTTCTAAAACATATCAATAGTGACCAAGTAGACCTCTCTTTTTTGCAGTCCTTTCCATCACACTAAAAATGAACAGTCCAATAATCAGATACGCGAAGGAATTGATAAGTAATATTGAATATTCGATTAGTGTAAAATCTAGAAGAGATAAACCGTCGACCATCATCCTGTTGATCATGAGATTTCCCCATGATAAGGGCACGAAGTAGATTATCTGGTGGTCCGTAATCGTTGGGAGTACTAGTAACAGGATAAACAAGAACTGCAGTATCTGGTTACCGGCCTGGACTTTTTTGAATACTAGTGAAAGTCCGCCCATTATATAACCGAGACCGTAAATCGAGAGTAGAGTCAGTCCTATCAAGAGGATCACTCCTGCATTCAAGCTCAGGTATTGGCCCGTAGTGACCATCATTATTCCAAGAAATACTACGAACAGTAAAAATTGAAATATGAAGGAACCGAAGACACGATATGCGGAGATTCTTCTGAAAGTCGAAGGGGTCAAGTATAATTGTTCCAAGGTTCCATCTCTCGCTTCTTGAAGCAGACCCCAAGACATCTCACTGTAGGCCATGACCGCAAATATCCACATAGCAAATCCTACGATGCTGCCCTGTAAAGTGTCTGTACCTGCTTCGAAATTCCTCAATCCGAAGAATACCAGCATAAACAGGATGAATATCCCGATCATGGTCATCAGCGTGTTCAAAAAGTATCTTTTCAGCTCGATGAAATATTTTTTTACTACAGAGTAGAATATTATATGCTCCCTCATTTTACTACCTCTTCATTTTCGATAACATCTATGAAGATATCTTCCATATTTTTATCTAAATTTTTGACTTCCTCTAATTTTATATTTTCTTTCTGAAGGTGATTTATCAACTCGTAGAAAGAATCGGAGTCCTTCAAAGACACTCTCAACTTTGTTTTGCCATTATTAAATTGAATATCTGTTATGGAGTAATTTTCTTTTAGCTCAGAAAGTTTTGGTTCACCTTCAAGTATGAAGTCATAGAGATGCACGTTGAAAACATCCTTCAAATTGTCTACGCTATCGTTCGCTAGGATTTCCCCCTCATTCATGATGATCACTCTCTCACATACATCTTCAACTACATTCATGTCGTGACTGCTCAACAGGATCGTTTTTCCTCCTTCAGAGGTGAGCTGTTTCACGAATTTTCTCATCTCCTTGGAAGTTTTGACATCTAATCCGAGAGTGGGTTCATCTAGGAGCAAAAAATCCGTACCTCTTATCAAAGCGCAGCTCAATGCCAATTTTTGCTGCATACCTCTCGAAAGTTTTCTAGCTGGTGTATCCTCTTTATCCTGAAGATCGAACCTTTTTAACAGGTTTTTTATCTCAGGCTCCAATTCTTTTAAACTCCTTCCGTGTAGTCTAGCGAAGAACTCTATATTTTCTCTAGTGGTCAATCTCCAGTATATGTTTCTATTGCCTTCTAAAACTGCACTCGTGTTACTGACTGCTCTTCTAGTATTTTTTATCGCGTCTATACCGAATATATTTATCTCTCCTCTCGTGGGCTCGACGAGACCGCATATACATTTGATAGTGGTTGTTTTTCCAGCGCCATTGGGACCTAAAAAGCCCACGATCTCACCTTTATCTACGGAGAAGGAGATCCCATCTACAGCTTTCGTGGGTTCCTTTCTCCATTGAGGATACGTTTTTTCCAGGTCTCTCACCGTCAATACTTTGTTCGTATTTTTTTCTGAATCATCTTGAGCTTTCATTTTCCACCTCATGAGATGTCAATCTATTTTTTTGATCCCAAGCATCTCTGCCCATCTGTTTATCGCTTTCTCCGTGAGTTGGTAACTCTTTCCCTTACCATCGGTAGTCTTCTTCACGATACCTTCTTTTTCTAGGATTTTCAATTTTTTTCTTACTGTGTGTCTAGAAGCAGTGCCCTTCTTCTTTCTAAGTCTTCCAGTGATTTGGGTTATGTTCAGTCCCTCTTTGTCAAATAATATCTCTACTATCTTTTCGGAGATCGGGTCTTTTATTCCGGAAAGTCGAGCTGGTGAGATGTTACCGAATTTTTTGTAAATTGAAAGCATCTTCATGTATCTCTCCTCCAGCTCAGAAGCGGCGGAAGCCCTCTCAAGGACGTTTCGGTGCATATTGATCAGGTTGTTCAGCATAGTCTCTAGTCCATTTATCTGTTTCTGCAGGGCTTCTATATCCTCTTTGAGGTCCTTTTCTTCTATCTCTTCCTCATCACTCATCATAGCAGCCCTTTGAATTTTTAATCAAATATTGATCTTGCCCACTCCGTTTGAGAAAAAATCTCTGATATTGATCTCTGGTAATTCATCTGACAGTTTTTCTGCTACTTTCTCATCAAGACCTTCTTTCTTTAAGGTTTTCTCGAATATCTTCTTTCTTTTTTTTGTAATCCTTTTGTACTTCAAGTAGACCAAAGCGATTTTAAGGAGGAGAGGTAGAGATGCCACTAATGCTTTGACCGCTAGCAGTGGTTTTCCGTCTCTCTTCCTGTTTTTCATCTATTCCCATTCCTCGTCCATCTTTTCTTCCATCTTCTTTTCTATCTTCTTTTTGATTTTTTCACTTGTTTCATCGCCAAAATTTTCATCGCCAAGACCACCCTTCTCGCTCAAGATATCTTTCACTACTGAAGTAACATCCCGGCTCTGCATGAATTGCTGTGTAAGCTTGTAAGCCTTGTCTTCCTCCATACCTGCATCTACTAGCTCTTTGTAAAAATTTGCGGTGCTCTTTGCCAGGTTCTTGCTGTCTTCAGTGTTGTAGATCGCCTTAACGATCCCTGATATCAATTCGGGTACGGTCTCGTTCAGCGTCTCCATCACTCCTTTCAGTTCCTCAATATCGTCCATACTATCGGTATCTATATCCATCTTTTTCACCTTGCTAATAATAAGGGCGACCAATTTATTTGTTTTTACCGAGTACTTCTGCCCACTTGTTGATCAGATCATAGGTGGATTAGTGAACACGGAAAGACAGACATGAGCTTTCCAAAAGTGATATAGTATTACCTGAGTTGAACAATACTATGATATGGCTGGATACAGATCTTAGTGTAAGTGAAAAAAGATGTTTTTGTCCTCTAAAATATGCATGACCATTTTGCGAATCACTCTAGGGATTCTGTATCTTCTACTTTTTGACTTTCAGATAAATCTTATATAAACTGCGGCTTGTTATGCTGTGTAAATAAACATGAATCCGTTGACTTCAGAATTATGGTCGCCTTATGTTGTGGGGTTTGGTATCGGTGTGTTGGTCTGGATAGGTTTTATCATATCTAACAAGGCGATAGGTTGTTCTACTGCTTACGCTAGAACATTTGGCATGGCTGAAAAATTGGTCAGAGGGGAGAAGGTGAAGGAGAAAGATTACTACAAAAAATTTACACCTAAGATCGACTGGGAGTGGATGCTCGTTCTCGGTGTTGTAGT
Source organism: Candidatus Natronoplasma sp. (assembly GCA_048620775.1). Lineage (GTDB taxonomy): Archaea > Thermoplasmatota > Thermoplasmata > Halarchaeoplasmatales > Halarchaeoplasmataceae > Natronoplasma. The sequence continues at coordinate 4,904 of JBMCEH010000042.1, forward strand.
GGGAGCTTTGATCTCATCGGTATTATCTGGGAGTTTTAGATTTGAGAAGGTACCGCTGATATGGAAAGAGACCATCGGTGGAGAACCTTTTCTTAGGTTTGCAGGTGCATTTATCGGCGGTCTGCTGTTGGGTTTCGGTGCTAGGATGGCAGGCGGTTGTACTAGCGGGCACGGTATAAGCGGTACTATACAGTTGGCTTTATCAAGTTGGTTAGCTTTTATTGCCTTTTTTGTAGGAGGGATATTGACTGCTTTGATTATTTATGGAGGGATATAGATGCTGGAGAGACTTTATGAAGACAGAAAAAAACAGCTTTTGTTCGGTTTCTTGATCGGTATAGCTTTCGGCTTCCTTCTTGATAGAGGTGGCGCCACTGATTTCAACGTGATAGTTAAACAACTTCTTTTAAAAGATTTCACCGTATTGAAGATCATATTTTCGGCCATAATAACCGGCATGATAGGGGTGCATCTTATCGTAATATATCTACCTGCAGAGTTACAGCCTAAACCCTGTTTTTGGAAACCTATAGTTCTCGGAGGATTGATCTTCGGTGCCGGTTTCGCACTCCTTGGACTCTGTCCTGGAACAGCGGCCGGCGCCTTGGGTACCGGGTCGGTCCACGCTTTGTTCGGTGTTGTGGGTATGCTTGTGGGAGCGGGAATATTCGCTTCGATTTATCCAAAATTGACAGGTTTCATAGATAGGAGTAATATGGGTGAAGTCACCATAGACGGTGTTTTGGAAATAAATAAATGGTGGATAATAACTTTGATATCATTGGTATTGGTGGGTATCATGTACTACCTGGAAACGATAGGACTGTGAACAGGATATAGAGGAGATATATATGATGATGACTTGGATGGAAACGTTAGTTTTGATCTATGCTGTATTCCTGAGTACATTTCACTTTTTCTGCCATAGATTGACCATTTGTATCTCCCGTTCTCACACGTTCTTACTAAGCTATGGCGGCGGATCTCTTTTAGCTATAATATTTTTGGTATTCATGCCCGAGGCAGTACATTTCACCCCTACGATGGCTGTTTATCCGCTGATGCTCTTCGGATTCGTCGCCTTTTTCTTATCTGAAAAATACCTTTACCAGCATGTGAAAGATCCAAAAGTTTTGGATGAAGAGCTTTATCATCTACACGTGGCAGGTTTCTTCATAGACCATTTTATCAAAGGTTTCATCCTTGTGACGATCATCGTGCTCCGACCTATCTTGGGCTTTCTTACAGCGATACCATTTTTCATACACTCATTATCATCCTCTATCGCTTTGGACGAGATCCACAAATATACGGGTCGAAATATAGATAAGATATTGATGTCAAGTTCTACAGTGCTCGGCACCATATTCGGGATATTTTTTACGATAGGCCCACAGATCGAGAGGAGTATCATAGCATTCATCTTAGGGATGATGTTGTTCATGGTCAGTAGAGATGTACTGCCTAAAAGGAAAGAAGGTAAGCCTTTGTTTTTCTTACTGGGTGTGCTGACGATATTTTTCATCTGGCTAGTCCTTGAATATATCTTCATGTGAGTGATAAACGGTCTTTGGTTAATTATTTATAATAACTCGAACTTAGTGAGTAAGGGATATTATGAGTCTGATAATAGATGTGAAGACCAGGGAAGAGTACTATATGAACCATATCGAAGGGGCATTGAATATACCAGTATGGGACTCGGTTTTTATCTTGACTTCTTGAAGGATAAATCGATCAAAGTCTACTGTGGTCCTAGAAGAAAAAGAACTGAGATGGCACTTGAATTTTTGGAGGACAAAGAAGTAGATGCTGAAGAACTGCCGGTAGAGGAATTCGAGGAGTATGAATGGATCGGAAAACCGATGGTTAGCGCATTGAATTATCTGTCGGTTAAACCGGGACATGAAGAGGAAGTGGAGGAGATGATGGAAGAACTCTGCGAGTTCACCATGGACAAGGAAGGTTTTATCGGAACTAAGGTGGTGAAAGCCACCGACGTAGCTTATGGTGGCTCTATGTTGAGAGGAGAACGTGAAGAGATAAAGATCAAACCGACCAAATACATCATGATCACATATTGGGACAGTAGAGAAAGTCATGAAAAGTTCCACGACATCGAAGAGATAAGAGAGGGCTTCAAAGAGATGATGCCTCACCTCTCAGTTATGCCGTTCGAAGAGCACGCTGAAATCATACACTAGAAAAACTCTTATTCTTTTTTGTATCCTTTAAAAAAGGTCCTTAGAGATGCTTAGTTGATGTTTACCGGGTGTGAGAGGCGTTTTGTGGCAAATTGTTATTGCGATCGGAGAGTATGGTTGTTGGTAAATTGGAAGACCGTTGAAGCGAGTGAAGGGGAGCTTTATAACCATATATATAATTTTTTTCTGAAGTTGGAAAATTCCGATCGATACCAGAAATCCTCTCAAATTTTTTATCCTAAATCTTATATCAGAAAAGGAAGCTTCTGATGACGAAGACTCGTATTATGGACTGTTTTGAAGCCATATATCGCAGGAAGTCAGTAAGGAATTATTCTTCTGAAAAACTTCTTGAAAATGAACTTGTAGATATCAGAGAAAGGATAGAATCCGGGTTGAGCCATGGTGAAAATATCGAAGATAGCGATTTTAAGGAGAAATATGTTGGCGAGATTACAGAGATCGATGAAAACAGTTTAGGGCAGATAATTGAAAGATTTAATGAGGTATCAGATGAATTCAAGGAATTGAATAATCCTAGTTTGAATGCCAATGAAGACATAAAATGGTATATCAAAAAAATACAAGGAACTCTATGATTATGAGAGAAAATATAAGAAAATATTTGAGCTAGATAATCTTGAGCAACTCGATAAAGAAAATGTTTTTTTATTTTTTAAATGAGTCCTTTGTCCCGCCCTTCTGAAAAATTAGGTACGCATTCTACAAGCTTCATATTATCCACCGATCTCTATATCGAGAGATATATGGGAGATAAAAAGATTCGAGAGAGCATTATAAAAATCAGAAGGGATCAGTGCGAGAAGGATTCATAGGATACATTATTGTATCTTCCACCCCTAAAACCGCTTCTTTTCCCCCATCACTATCATAAATTCTAAAGCCAAAAGTTCTAGTTATAGGCAGGGGGGAAATATAAGTATAGGTGATAACTATGTAAGAAGCCCTCGTTCCTCCTCCAAATCTTTTTGTTAAATAATAAGCTCCGAGCCTACCAGGAACCTTAGTTATTTCATCTAAATCTATTTGATCCCGTATATCCTCTAAATGCCATTCTCTGTTTTCAGCTTCTTCCATCTCTTCTATAACATAACTAGTATCAAAACTAGGACCCACCTTATAGTCTACTGGGTCATACGTCGATCGGGAAAATATACCATGAACCAAATAGTCCTTAGCCATCGTTCTGTCAGACAAACTCGACGTTGAAAGATTCACCAATGGTAAAAAAAGGATAAGAAATACCACCAAAAAAGTCTGAAATTTTCTAATACCTTTTTTGTCTTTCTCAATAATAGGTGAAGATGTTTTTTCTCGACCCTTACTAAAATCGGAAGTGCCTTCCATAAATTTTCTTTTTTTATATAATATCCATATAGGCAAAACCACTCCTATTGGAAAGATGACGTAATAAAGGATATATAATGCATAAAATGTTAACTCCGTCAAGGACATTATATCTAGAGTATTTTAGAGGTTCAACCGTAAATAAATGTTTTGATAAGATGACTTAGTAGAAAACCTCCGTATATACCAAAAAATTTGGGATTATAGTGTATATTTACCAATCCTTTGTACATACCTCATAATATGGCTTTTCGAGATCGCTAGGGGATATAGAACCTTTCGT
>JBMCEH010000043.1:0-8727 GCA_048620775.1 Candidatus Natronoplasma sp.
GGTCTATAGGTGCCTATGAACAGGGTTGAACCCTCTTCCAGCTTATCGTTCATGTAAGTTAATATGTCAAGAGTAGCTCTATCGACCCATTGCAGATCATCTAGGAAAACAACTAAAGGATTTTCTTTCGCTATTTGTTCTACATTTTTCGTAGTCTCATGAAAGGTCTCTTTCTTTTTGACATCGAAGAGTTTTTTGTCTTCTATCTTATTACCCAAATCGGCACCCATGAAAGCCATGCCCGTTTTCTCTAACGTCTCAGATTTCCCTTCGATATATTCATTGAATGCCTCTTTAAACGGCAGGTAAGGATCAGAAGTTTCACTTTGACAAGTCCCAGTTAAAAATTTGAAGCCTAACTCGCTCGCAAATGGTTTTAATCTGGAAACAAGAGAAGTTTTTCCTATCCCAGCTTCTCCCTCGATGAGCACCAAAATAGTTTCACCTTTTTTAACCTTTTTCAGCTGTTTTCTAAGTTCTTGTAGCTCTTCTTGCCTTCCAGCGAAAATTTCTTTCTCGCTTTCGAACTCTGTAAGATCGATCACCCCGTTCTCATCCATCATCCGTAATCCTTTCACTATAGGATTCCTACCAAAGATATGGGATTTTATATTATGAAGGGTGAGTTTTTTTTCGTCATCTTCGGTTTTGAGTACTACCTTTTTATCCTTTAGTTCGTTCCAACGCTCTTTCTCTTTTTCCTTGCCCTTCTCTGTTAGAAAATAAACATTCCTTTCTTTGTCTAATCCTATTATTTTCTTTGTATCTTCTTCTATCAGATTTTCTTCTTCAAGGTCTTTTAGGGTATTGTAGGGTCCCTTTTCATTTAATCCTATTATTTTTATTATCCCTCTAGCGGTCAACCCGATGGGTACTTCGTCTTCATCTTTGAACTCCCCTCCATATCCTTGTAAATAAATAAGAATGATATCTTCTATACCCAATGATAACATAGTTTATTCCAGATGATTTATAATTAATAAAACTTTTGTACATATCTGAAAAATATTTTATAATGCTTCTATCATGCTTTCAGAGTCAAAAGTAAAATCTTCTTTATGTTCAGTCTAGGCTTCTAAGAACCTCTCTGGTCTCTTTTAATCTTAGTTTCATACCCATCTGCTCGAAAAGCTGCTTTGCGGTATCGAGATACTCTCTAGCTTTTTCATCATTGTCCATCGAGATGTAGAGCTTACCGAGTTCGTGATCCACTCTCGCGATCCTATATCTCTTTGACAGATCCTTGCTCATTTCAAGTGATGTCTCTAAGAATTTTTTAGATTTCTCAAGATCTCCTTTCTCCCTTAAAAGCACACCTTGGAGCATTTTCAGCTTTGAATCCAGCTCTTCTGTTCCAATATTTTCTTCTTTTGCCTTCTCGAGATTCTCCTCTGCTTTTTTGATATCTTCTTTAGCTAGAAAATCTTCAACTAGTTCACATCTGTTCCAGAATAGGTATGCTCCCTTGATATCGGTCTCGAGCGCTTTTTTATGAGATTCTATGCTCTTCTCAATACTTCCTTCCAATCTTTCTATATTGCCTTTTAGTCTAAGGGTTTTCGCTATGGAACGTTCATTTTTTATCTCTTCTGCTAATTTATGTCCTTGATCTAGATGATCCTTGGCCTTATCCATCTCTCCCTTGAAGATATAGCTCTGAGAAATGTTAACACAAACATCGATCATTCCATATTTGAAATCCATTTTTTCTGTTATGTCTTTAGCCCTTTTAAAATGTTCAAGAGCTAGGTCGAACTTTCCTCTTTCTTGATTGATCACTCCGAGAGTGTTCTCTGCAAGTAATTGACCTTGTGTGTAGTGGATCCCTTCGGCCATCTCAAGAACTTCTTCAAGTATATTCTTGCTCCCGTCCAACTCACCTTTTTTTGATTTGATAGCTGCTATATTATTTAAAGCCAATACTTCGAACATTTTGTTCTTTATCTCTTGATTTAGCTTCAAGGCTTTTTCGAAAAGGGAGAGAGATTTATCCAAATCGAGTCGTTCGAAATAAATAGCGCCTAAATTGTTGTAAGATCTGAAGAGATCATATTTCTCCTTGAATGACTCTTCTTCAGCTAGGATATCCTTTCTGATTTTGATTGCCTTAGTGAGGTACCGGATACAATCTTCAGTACTTAATCCACCTCTCTCTAGTGAGCCCAGATCATGGTACGCCTGAGCTAGAACGGTTCTGTCACCCAGCTCTTCCGCTCTATTAAGTTCTTCAAAGAAGATCTCTTTCGCCCTCTCGTACTCACCTTTCCTCATGAGCGCCCAAGCCTTTTTACTCAACAATTTACAGATCTCTCTAGTATTTTCTTTTCTGCTTGAAGCGCTCATTTCATCTAGGTCTAAGTGATCTTTTTCGCCCAGATCCAAAGCTTCATCAGTTATCTCGATTACCTTGTCGAACTTCCCCTCATTATACCAGCTATCGATTATATTCCTGTACAACCTTCTTTTTCTTTCCGGATCGGAAATTTCAGCAAGCGGCTGTCGAAGATATTTTCTGCTTTTTTCATAATCCCCGATTATATTGTTGATCTCCCCTAGCTCTTCCAATAAAGAGATTTTCTCCTCTTTTTCTATCTCCCCTGTTCTATTCGCGATCATCAGTGCCTCCTCGTATCGTTCTATAGCATCTTCATGAGCATATACTTTTTCAGCCTTCTCACCGGCTTTCATGAAATAGTCGAAGGCTTTTTCATAATCCTCGCCCTTTTTAAAATGATGACCTAGAGTGAAATATCTGTCATCCAAACCCCCTTCATATACCTTTTCAGTGGCTTCAGCTATCTTTATATGAAGATTTTTTCGCTCGAGCCACTTTCCAACTCCTTCATAGATCGTATCCAAGAATAAGTTATGAGAAAAGGAAAATACGTCTTCTCTTGGATCCTCCTCCCATATATTGTTCTCCAAAAGCGGATCTATTTTATCAAGCAGCTCGAGTTTCTTTTCATCAGACGCATTCGCCAATAACTCGAACGGGATATCTTTACCTATCACGCTTCCCAACTGGAGTATCTCTCTACTCTCGTCATTCAAATCGAAAACTCTATTTTCGATGACCTCTTGAACAACATCAGGTATGTAGATTATCTCACTTTCAGTCGGAAGTTCACCTTTTTCTGTATCTATCAATCTTTCTTTCAACATCTGGTTCACGATTTCCTTTACAAAGAGCGGATTTCCGTTTGTCTTATCTTCTAACTTTCTAACGAAATCATCCGGTATTTTATCAATCCCTGTGATTTCGGATATCATCTTTTCTATCGATTCCTCTCCAAGGGGTCCAAGTTCTATTTCATGGTAAAGTTTCTTCCGAGACATACGGCGCATCGTCCTTTTTAGTGGATCAGATTCGCTCACATCTCCCGGTCTGTAGGCGCCGATCAGTATCACCGCTTCATCTCTCAGCCTGTCGGCCATATAGTCAAGAAGATTTAAGGTACCTGAATCTGCCCATTGGATATCATCAAGAAATATAACTAGCGGTCGAAATTCAGATAGACTTCTCAAAAATTTAGTAGTCCCATAAAAAACAGACTTCCTCTGTGTATCGAACATCTTTTGACTTTCGGCTTTACCCCTTGAAGAGCGAGACTGGCTTATAACCCCCTGAGCTTCTCCCGTACCTCTTTTTATCTCGAGTAGTTTTTTGAGAGCTCTATTGAAAGGGGAATAAGGAGCCTGATCTTCGATAAAGCATCTACCCTTCAAGAAGTCGAAACCCATCTCCAAAACCATATTTTTGAGCTCTTCGACCAGCATCGTCTTACCCATTCCTGTATCACCGGATATCAACAGGGTGTTTATCTCTTTATGATCGATCCCCGTTATCAGATCTTTTAGCTTTTTTATATGTTCTTCCCTGCCCACCAATTCTTCTCTTGATTTTTCATCATCTCTAAGATATAAAACTCCTCGACCATCTATATTTTTAATGATTTCGATTAGATGAACACCATCTAAAACAGTTGGTACGTTCTCCAGCTTCAGTTGTACTGCGTCTTTTTCATCGATCAAGATGATCTTATTTTCTTTTATATCATCCCATATCCTTTCTTTCTCTTTTTTTCCTCCTTCGGTCAGTTCATACCGTAAAATCTCATCTTGATCACTGTGCGTTTTCTCCTCGATGATCATTCCCTTCTCTTCAAGCTCTGATATCGAGCGTTTGATCATCTCCTTTTCTATACCCAAAATGTCTTCTACAGGATCAACTTTTCCGTTATTTTGTTTTGGTTTATCTGAAAGATCCCCTAGATGGATAAGCAGTAAATCCCTCTCATCAAGCTTACCGAATAGTTTCTCTGTCACTCTTAGGCCTCCTCGAGTTGTTCTTGAGTTTTATTTTCCCAACGTTTCATCCCCATCTCGTCGAACAAACCTAGTGCCTTCTCAAGATATTGTCGAGCCTTCTCATTTTTTTCCTTCTTTTGATAAAGCACTCCGAGCTCAAAAAGCACCTGAGGATAATCTGTTGGGGACTGATCTTTCAGGATCTCTTTTGAACCTATCAAATATTCCTCCGCCTTTTCTAATTCATCTTTCTCCCTATACAATATCCCGAGTAAACGTTTACAGGCCGCCTCTAAAATGATCGAATCCCAATTTTCTGGTTCTTCAAGAGTCTCTCGAGCTATTTTTTCCGCCTTCTCGATCTGGCCGGATTTCACATAAGCTTCTGCGATATCCGCCAATACGGATCTTTTTTCCTTCTCCTCTCCGATCTCTTCATATATATCTCTAGATATTTCATAAGCTTCGAAAGCTTTGTCCCACTCATCTCTCGCAGTATAGATATCTCCCATGTGTTGCTTTACCCAGGCTATACGGGTTTTAGATTTTAGCTCTTTGAACTTTTTCAGGCCTTTCTCGTAATAAGTGAAAGCTTCATCAAGTTCACCCACCTTTTGATAGGTTATCCCAATATTGGTCAAAAAGCCCGCTATACCATGTTCATCTGATATCTTTTCGGCTTTTTTCAAACCTCTGTTAAAATGCTCAAGAGCTTTCTCAAAGTTTCCCTTCTCCCGATAAACGTCCCCTAGATTGTTCAGAGCTATACAGACTCCCTTGGTCTCACCGATCTCTTCACATCTTTTCAGTCCTCTCTTGAAATCCTTTCTCGCCTCATCCCACCTCATTCTATACATCTTTACCAGTCCCAGATTATTCAGAGTCGATGTTAAGCTCTGGATATCATCCAACTCTTCTAGTATCTCTATAGCCTCTTCGAAAAAAGAAATTGCTTCATCGATGTTTTCCATCATATAATTTAGACTACCCAAATTATGGTAGGACTTCGCTATCAATCTATCCTCCCCCAATCTTTCACTCATCTTTTTTACTTCCAGGAAGATTTCTTTAGATTCATCATACTCCCCTAATCTCATCTGGACCCAACCCATGTTACTCTTCAATTCAAAGATCTCCTTTTTCGCACCTTCTCCGCTTCCATCGATATCTAACGCCGTTTCGATGCTTTCGGAGGCTTTATCCCATCGTCCCTGTTCTAACCATGTGGTAGATTTTTTTCTATATGCTCTGAGTGTGTCTACAGAACTTTTATCGTGCTCACAAATCTTATCTAAAAATTCTCTACTCTCCTCGTATCGGCCGAGTATCTTACATGCATCCGCAAGTTTTTCCCAGATCTCTATCTTAGTGGTTTTTGGATCCTTAACTTTATCAACCAAGGATGAGCTTTTTTTGTACATCTCTATAGCATCCTCGTGAGCATAAACTTCCTCTGCCCTTTCTCCGGCCTTGAGGTAGTAGTCCAAAGCATCAGAATACTTCTCCGCGCCTTGATGATGTTTTGCCAGATCAGAATACCAATCTTCGAGTTCATGTTGATAAATTTTCTCGATATTCTGTGCCACTCTCTTGTGGAGTAATTTTCTTTTCAGTTTTTTGATCGAGTTATAAACTGTCTCCTGTATCAAGTCATGAGAGAAGTAGAACAACTCATCATTGGGATCTTCGTTCCAAAGTTGATTTCCGATCAATATATCGATATGGTCTAACAAGTCTATCTCGTCTATGTTCGCAGTCTTGGATAACAAAGTAAAAGGAACCTCTTTACCTATCACGCTGCCCAATTCGATGATCTTGATGGTTTCGGCATCTAATCGATTGATCCTCCTCTCGATAACATCATGGACAAGTCCCGAAAACGAGAAATCTTCTTCACTTTTTGGATATTCATTTTTTTCTGGATCTACAGTACCTTCTTCCACCATCTGTCGGAGGCTTTCCTTTATAAAAAGCGGATTTCCCTTGGTCTTACGGTGAAGGCGGTCCACAAAATATTCGGGCACCTCCTCTTCTCCAAGAACCCCTTTAACCGTTTCCTTCGTATCTTTATAGGTGAGTGGCTCGAGTTCTATTTTATCTATCCTATTCTTTCTGCTCAATCTGTGCATCATCTCGAGCAGATGATGATTTTCGGATAGGTCTTCAGGCCGATAAGCACCGATCAAAAATACAGGAGCCCCTCCAAGCTTATCATCCATATAAGCTAGAATATCTAAGGTCGCTCTGTCTACCCACTGTAGATCGTCTAGAAAAACGACAAGTGGATCGTCCTCGGCAATCTCTTTTATATAATTTGTTGTCTCATAAAAGGTCTCTTCTTTCTTAGCGTCGAACAGATTTTTATCTTTCACAGTGTCTTCATTGCCAGTTCCGATGAACGCCATGCTGGTCCTTTCCTGTTCCTGCTTGCTTTCGACATACTCGCTGAAGGCTTCCCTAAAAGGGAGATAAGGATCGGAAGTTTCACTTTGACAGTTGCCCGATAAAAATTTAAATCCTAGTTCCTGAGCGAAGGGTTTCAATTTTGAGACAAGAGAAGTTTTTCCAATTCCGGCTTTTCCCTCGACAAATAACGTTTTAACTCCTTCTTTTTTCACCTTTCTAAGATTTTCTCTCAAATTCTTGAGTTCTTCTTTTCTTCCCACAAAGACTTCAGATCCTTTATCATGTCCAGTAAGATCGATCACATCGTTTTCATCCATGGTGCGGAGTGCTTTTACCATCGGGTTTCTGCCACCGACGTGATTCTCAACATATTCCAGCTTCAGATTTTTCTCACCATCGTCGGTCTTCAATGTTACTTCCTTACCTTTGACTTCGTCTCGAAATTCCTCTTCTCTTTTCTTACCTTTTTCCGTGAGAAAATAAACGTTCCTCTCTTGATCTTCACCCATTATTATTCTTGTATCCTCTTCGATCAGCCCTTCTTCACTCATATCCTCTAGAGTTTTGTATGGTTCACTTTCACTTATCCCAACGGCGTAAGTGATACCTCTAGGTGTAAGACCATAAGGCACTTCTTTTTCATCTCTAAATTCCTCGAACCCCTCCAGGTGCATCAATATTAAATCTTTATCTTCAACCTTGGACATGCATGAAAAAGCTCAGCACTGATAAATAAAATTTTGCAAAAGTACAAGTTGAAAAGAACAGATAGTTCTCAAAAATTTTTCAAACACGAAAAATAGAAAAATTTAAGTTGGTATAGAACCATATATCAGGATTGAAAAGGAAGCCCGAGGTGAGGGATATTAACGTAAATAAAATAGTAGTAGATGAGGAGGAAAGTAATGATCATGTCGTGATCGCTAAGACGCTTTCAGAGGCTGCAGATGCGACTGAGGAATTAGAAAGCAGATGTGATGAGATAAGAAAGATGATGGAAAGGGGAAATATAGAAAAGTAGTAAAAATGAAGGAATCTAAATCCCTAAAGAATTTTGTAGATCCGTTTAAAGAAAAACGATCTACTCTATCTTTTTTACGTTGATAGCTCTAGGTCCTTTATCCCCTTCTTCGGACTCGAATTCAACCCTGTCACCTTCGGTGAGAGAGTTGCATTCCATGCCACTACGGTGTACGAAGAGGTCTTCGTCACCTTCGTCGGGTTCTATGAAACCGTAGTTCTTCATGTCATTGAAGAACTTTACTGTTCCTTCCATACGAGTTCACCTCCATTGCGAGTTCTCACCTTATTATCGCTCACCCCTTTATAGTTTTTTCGTATATGTTGAGGGGGAACTTCAGCTTGGAGGTGGAAATTATTATATAGTAAAAATAGCTGTAAGAAATATCTCTCATCTAGCGAGGGATCATCCATTCATCTCAGTTGCAAGAAGTTCTATTTGCTCCTGACTCGGAACGAAGTTCCAATGAGTCGCGAAACCTCTTTCCATTCGCTTTCGCTCCCGTAGTGTAGTCCGGCCAACCATCTTGGCCTCTCGAGCCAAAGACACGGGTTCAAATCCCGTCGGGAGCATCTAAAACTTTTTAAGCGAAGTGAGAAAAGTATTAGAAAGGAGGAATATAGCACATTCCTACGCACTTTTCTTTCGGTCCTCTTCTAAGACAGATAGGTGACAAAAGAGGTTGATATAGCTGAGGTCCATCTGATAATGATGTTTGGAGAAATAGATTATTTTGAGATATCTGATCCGATGATAATCCATCAAAATTTAAAAGAAATAAAAAGGTTTTTTTGAAAGTGTTCTAGATTCGCTTATTTTTACTGTTCTTTCTTGTAGTAGATCGCTACTGCTACGATCGCACCGAGTATCAATAGCATCGTCGTGAAGCCTGGGACTTCCTCCTCTTCTTCAACCGTTACTGTCACGGAATCCGAATCGTCGTCGCTCTCTACTGTAAGATCGTAATCTCCTGGTTCTCCTGCTTCCCATTC
>JBMCEH010000044.1:0-8707 GCA_048620775.1 Candidatus Natronoplasma sp.
GTTCTAGATATATCGGCTCCTCCAAAACCTGCTCTTTCGGTCCTCTCTTGAAGGAATTCTTTCAGTATAACGCGGTCCATCTTTTCTTTAATAAACTTCCTTTCTCTAGCCACTCTTACGCCTCCTTTTCCTCCAAAATTATTTCTAGATTAGTGGTTTTTGTATCATGAGGAGTGCTCCTACCCATGGCCCTAGGTCTGCGCCCTTCTATAGGGCTTCCTTTATGGGCAGCTAAAACTTTGATCCTCAGATTCTCAGAATCCAAACCCTTATCTTCAGCATTAGAACGACCTTCTTCGATTTTTGCCTTCACTTTTTTACAGACTTTTTTCGGATATCCTCCTGAACCCACACCCTTCTGGTGAGCTATCCGTTTTTTATGTTTTTTGTAGGGAACAGCCCTTTCACCTGCGATGACGCTGTCTAGTATCTCAAGCGCCTCGTCCACGTCTTTTCCTCTTAGCATGTCACATACCTCAACTGATTCTTTAGGGGATATCTGAAGTTCATTCCCGTATGCTTTTGCCGTTTTTTCTGGATCAGGATCCATTGTATAACCCATATTTTTTCACCTCATTTTAGTGGTATATATTTCGATGAACGTGTCGCTCCGATCCCCGGCCCAGAATGTTCGACCGGCTTTCTCGTAAGGGCGAATTCACCTAGGTAATGACCTATCATCTCGGGTTCTATCTTAATGGTTTTGAAATTCTTACCGTCATGGATGGCTATCCTCTTACCTACGAACTCAGGTAGTATGATCATCTCTCGCCTATGAGTACGATAAACATCCTTATCTTTTTTCTCTATCCTCTCAAGCAGGCGCTTCTCTTCAATGTTCAAACCTCTTTTCAGACTCCTTCTCGCTCTTGCTGGAAGCACCTCTTTCAATTCGTCAAGAGACATATCCTTGAGTTCTTCTAAAGAATGTCCTCGATAAGTGAATTCTCGTTTACCCCGTGATTTTCTATCATCAGCCATACATCTTCACCTCTCTTCTTTCTTCTCTTTATCTTTCTTCTTCTTTTTAGACGATAATCTACCTACTTTTCTGCCAGGCGGAGCATTAGATGAAACTGTTGAAGGCACTCCCACATGCTGGTGGTCTCCTCCGCCATGGGGATGATCTACTGCGTTCATAGCTATACCTCTCACCTTCATAGGTCTCTTAGCTTTACTCCTGAAGCTCATGGCTTTCTTACCAGCTTTAGCAATGGGCTGCTCTGTATGCCCTCCTCCAGCTACTATGCCTACTGTCCCTCTACATCTATTATCGACTCTTTTTATATCGTCCGAGGGCAATCTCAGTACGGTTTTTCGCCTTTCCTGTGCTATGATCGTAGCACTGGTTCCTGCACTCTTGACTAATTTTCCTCCGTCGAGAGGTTCCATTTCGATGTTGTATACAAGGGTTCCGACTGGAATATGGCTTAAAGGAAGGATGTTGCCTTTTTCGATATCCGAGTCGGGGCCTACTTCTATTTTCTCGCCTACCCAGAGTCCATGATTTGCTATCACGAAAGAGGTCTCACCGTTCTCAAATTCCACTTCAGCTAACGGGGCGGTACGACCAGGAGCATGATGAATATCGACAACTACTCCTTCGGTCTCTTGGCTTTTGGGGTATCCGGGTCTAGCTAAATGTCTATGACTCGGAGACCTGTAAGTTGATGACCCTTTGCCTCTTCTTTGTGGTATGATCCGGCGGCCCATTTAGAACACCCCTATCCTCATTCCTATCTCTTCGGCTGAATATTCTTCCGTGAACTTTACTATGGCCCGCTTTCCCTTCTTGTCGATCCTTGTATTTATACTCTCAACTTCCACCTCTAACAACTCTTCCACAGCATCAGAGATTTGTGGTTTTGTTGCCTCTAAATCGACTATGAACTCTAGTTTGTTTTCTTCTTCCATCTCCATCATGGTCTTCTCAGTGACGTAAGGATGATGTATTATATTATGAGGGGATTCGTACTCAACCATTTTTACCAATCCTCCAATTCATTTATAGAATTAACGCTGAAAAGAGTTAATCTGCCCATGGACCCTCCGGGTGCCATGTCATTGATAGTCAAGTTCTTAGGACTTTTGACCGTAACTCCTGGTAGATTTGAGAAAGCCCTTTTTCCGGTCGCTCCCTCACTCATGACAACCAGTAGACTTTTGGGATTTCTGTATTTTCTGTTCCGTCTCTTGCCTTTACCTGATCTGATATTCTTTCCTTCTTTAGCTCTTTTCACGTCTGAGTATATCCCAAGATTTTCCAATAAATCAACGGCTTCTTTTGTTTTCTGAATATCTTCGATCTCATCCTCTACAACTATGGGAAATTCTAAAGAAGTATCGTCTTCTATCTCGTGCCCTCTGTTCTTTATTATTCCGCTATCGGTCATCGCTGCGAGTGCAGACCTTCTAGCTTTAGCCTTTGCTTGTCTGTTCAGTTTCTTTCCTAAATCCTTCTCCGCTTTTGGTGGATGTGCTTTTCTTCCACCGCGGGTCTGTGGACTTTCGGCGGCTCTAGCACCGCCATATTGTGTCAGTCTCTGTACTCGGGCCATGCCTTGACCAACACCTTCCATCTCGGTAGCGTGTCTCATCCCAGCTTCTGGAGAAGGACCATAAGGCTGTTTTTTATTTGCTTCAAAAGCTTCGATTGCCCTCTTTATGATGTCGGGACGTATCTCCTCCATGAACGGGGAGGGCAAGTCCATCTCGTCTTTCTTCTCTCCTTCCAAACTGTATATCCCTGTTTTCATTCATTTAACCCCCTTGATTAGATTCAGTTGATATATATGTGAGATTCGGCTCGTGAACTTCATACTTTTCATCTCTTATAGCATCTCTCATCACAACCAACCTTTTGGCTGGGCCAGGTATAGAACCGTGTAATATAACAAAATCGTTATCTATCACGCCGTAGTTTATGAAACCTCCTTCAGGAGTTACTTCCTCACCATTCTCTCCGACCTTCAACACACGTTTATTGAATTCCGTTCTCTGATGGTATCCCATTTGACCAGCTTGAGGAACAGTCGGTCGAGTGTAACCCGGTCTGAACACTCCTGTGTTCCCTACGTTTCTCACGGATTTACTGTTTTTATGCTGAAGGAGTTTGACACCCCATCTCTTAACATGACCCTGAAAACCTTTGCCTTTGGTTATAGCGGAAACGTCTATCATCCTTCCGGATTCGCAGAAATCCTCAAAATCTAGTTCATCTCCTAGTATGTCCTCTCCTTTATCTATCCTTTCAGGTAAAGATCCCCCTCCTAATCTGAGTTCCATAATCTCAGGAGTCTTATTCGGGGTACCCGAAACTTTCTTGGGTTGTGTGTGCGTTATAGCCCTAACTTCATCAACAAGGCTTCTATCTATTTTTTCCCACATCTTGTCTGTATCGTAATTTTTTGGTATCGGAAGTCTTTTTTCCAATGACTCATCGACGTTATTAGCCCAAACTTCGCCCATGGTTCTCAAACCTTCATGGGTCTCTTCATAGAACCTAAGGCCACTAACTTTTATGGGAGGTACCTCTACAATGGTGATAGGTACTCTGACCTCCTGGCCAGAGGTTGTGCTCCTCTTCCTATAATCCACAACGAAAGCATGGCTCATGCCAGCCTTGTATCCCGGGAAGCCCTGTACCTTAGGTTCACCGCTCCAATCGGGCCATGACCTTATGTTTGGAATCATTTTTTTAGCGCGTTTTCGGGGCGAATATCCCATCGAACCTCTTCTTGGATGATGTGTTTCTACCATACATACACCTCAGTATAGTTGACTATGCGTATTTCTACATACATCAATCCTCAAATATAACTTTGTGGATCTTCAGGACGGTGTCCTTTGATCCTCAAGTATGACTCTACGGATCTTTCAGGACTATGTCCAAAAATCCTCGAGCATAGCTCTACGGACTTCAAGATAGGCGTCCTGAGGTCCACTGACCGTGACGTGTTAAATGGGGATCCTTACTGGATTGCCCTCTCACGTCTGGTCAACAGACGATGTAATGGGTCATTACAGACCTTTTGTATTTAACTCTTTCCCAAGAAGGAAGCAAGTCCCGAAAATAAGTCCGGAAAATAAAAAAGTTTTTCCGCCATTTATGTTTTCTCAATTGTCATATGAGCATCAATATAAAATTTACAAATGTTTCTAGGAAAAAATATTTTAGCGCCTAAAATATTTTGTTTATAGATATGAGCAAATTGGGGAAATACAGATCCCTCGGTCTAAAATCAAAAGATTCGGGAGTAAGGGCAAATTCTTTCTTTAGGATAATCGCTTATATCATAGATGCTATCATTATTCGGTATGTATTTCAGGGGATAGTTATTCTACTAGGAAGTAGAGGACTGATCTCAGAGACCTGGATTGAGACGATCGATTTTTATCTCGCAGAAGGTCTAGCTCCTTTTCGTGGTGGAGGTTGGTTCTTAGAACAGTTCTTCTTTATAACCTCTTTGCAGGATGTTGTTGTCCATATTTTATACTCTGCACTCTTTCTAGGTTATTTTATAGTACTAGAATCAGATCAAATCGGAGGCCAGACAATAGGTAAGAAGATATTTGGTTTGAAAGTAATAGATCGATCCGGCTCAGGGATATCCTTTAAAGTTTCCAGTCTGAGAAATTCGACCAAATATCTACTTCGAGTTCCGATGTTGGGCATAATACTTGGATTTATCGAATTAGTCCTTCTGGCCTTTTACTCAACTAGGACAGGAGATATGTTGGCTGACACGGAAGTTATCTCTATCTCAGGGAAGGGTATCGTGGATCGCCTCAAATAGTCCTGATAAACTTTTAGGATTCATAGCTGGTTCTGGTTTCCTCTAAATAAAACAGTTTAATCATCAAAAATGTGATGAAAAATACAGAAGCAGAAAGTCCGACCATCAGTAAGGTTCCGGCCAATGAACCCATGGTCATCCCTAGGGAGCTATACAGCATGATGGAAAAAGCCAATATGGAGAGGAGAGATCCCCATAGAACTGTAGTTAATATCTCGTTCAAAGAGGATCTTCTAAACTTCGATAATCCGACATTGTATTCATCAGACGCACTACCTTCTATCCCGCTTATGAATAATGTGTTCCTTGCGTAGAACCAGATGCCGATCAAAAGGAAGAAAAACAACATTATCACGAGCAAGTTATAGACTGTTGGATACAATCCAGAGCTAGCGAACAGATAAGAAACCATAGTTAAAAATATACCTGTATCAAAGATAAAAAATTTTTTCAAAAAATAGCCAATCAAGGAGATGAGTCCAAATATCAGGGGTAAAACTCGGTAAACAGTAGTTGGTGAAAAGAGACTCATAGTCACTGCAGTTAAAAAGATCAAGAAAGAAATAAACCATCTCTCCGCCTTTATCTTTGTCTGTGTCTGTATTGTAACACCTCCTCCAATGTTGGTTCGAGTGGCTCAGTCGGATTCCAATCCACCACTAAAGTACCGTGAGTCCAAAGTTTCTCCAATAATCTTTTCCTCTCAGCGCTGTACAACCTTTTGGCCGTCTCTTCATACTCATCTTCATCTAATAATTCTTTTTCGATCTTCAACGGATTAGGAGAAATCAGTACGACATCGTATTCTTTCATGCAGAGATCAAGGAGAGTTTTACTGTAGGTAGAAACAGTTAGAGGCGAGATAATGATGATCATGCTCTTTCTAGGGAAGAATTCTTCTAAAAGCCATTTTATACCTTCAAGTCCCCAAGTACCTCCTCGTTCAAATTTTGTTAGATTTGACATTATCTTGTGGTAATGATCTCGACCAGTTCCGGGATATATCCAATTCATGTATTCACCCGAAACGATAAGGCCGACCCTATGTCGTGCTGATAGCAGAACTTCTGCTAAGCTCGCCGCTACACCGATAGATGCTCTCATCGTGTTGTTCTCCATAGTCCCTACAATTCCTTCTTCATATCCATCTACGATCAATATAACGTCGCCAGATTTCTCCCCTTCATATTCATTGGTGAGAGGGTCTAAGTACCTGGCGGTAGCTTTCCAGTTTATATCTCTCAACTCATCGCCCGGCTGGTATTCACGTATGGCAAAAAATTCGCTGCCGACACCTATACTTTTTGATTTTACTTCACCCAGCCAATGTTTGGTATAGCTCGGATCGAGGTCTACCTTCTGCATATCTTCACTTCTAGGCAGAACTCGCAGTTCCATTTCCTCATCTATCTCCATTTCATTCGAGAAGAGATTTAAGGCGTCTCTATATCTTAATCTGACAGGACCGAGTTCAAAATTTCCAGTGATAGGACATGAAATCTTGTAACTCAGTTCTCTTTCTTCGCCTTCTTCCAATTCTAGGACCTGATGATTGGATCCCTCAACTACTTCAAGTAAGCCCGGGATGATATCCTGTAGTTCTAAAAATCGGATCATTTTTCCTTTATTTTTAATATGTATAGTTATCTCGAGTTCGTCGTCTATGTAGACGTCTTTACCTTCTTCGGCAGATTCCCTATCTATATCTATTTTGAATTCTTTTGGAGGCAGTGATCTCACAGCTACAACAAGTATCGATAGAGAGAAGATAGTCATGGAAAAGTATACCCAGCTCCCGAAAAGGTTACCTAGGATAACGCCCACGACAATAAAAGCGACAAGATATATGAATGGTCTCTGTTTTCTTATGTTCATACCTTTACACCTACGTTCATTTTTTCCATATTATTCCCATCCTTCTATCCGCTTTAACAGTGTAGAGATCCACTGCTCATAGTCTTCTCCTTCTAAACTTTCTGTGGAGGACTGTTCGTTTTCTTCTTTCTTAGATAATATAAAATCAGATATGATTTTATCATCTACTACCTGTCGGAATCTATCAGGCTCTTCAAGAAGTTCTCTTGTTTCCCGGATGGATAGATTCTTGTTATCCATCAGTTTGTCCATGAAGAGATCTCTTATCTTTTTTTCTAGGTATCCCTGGCTCAATTCCATACCCTTGAAGGCTCTTTCGACAAGATCCGAAGTCTCTCTGAGATTTAGATTAACCTCTTCATCAAATTCATCTTTCCTTTCCCATATCTCTAAATAAACCGTTTTCTCCATCATCCAATAGACCAAATTAAAACCGATGACGAACAGGATAAAGAGGGCCAAAGTCAAACGAAACATGCCGCCGATCAGGATTATACCAACTGTAGCCCCAAGTACAATAAGACTCATAAAGAGGTAATATAGCCGGTACCCTTCCTCTTTTTCATACTCATGTCGAATTTCAGAGTCAAATATTGATTCTGAATGAGGGGTGGGTCCTGGCATGATATTCACTCCAATTCCTTTCTTAGCTCTTTTAGAGCTTTCAAAGCCCTTTCTCTTTCTTTTTCTTCAAGCCGATAGTTACTGTACTTAGCGAGCTCGAAAACCTTTCTTATCTCCGAAACTTTAGAAGAGGGTACATCTAGCGTTCTTATCGCCTCCCTTTCGAATTCCCTAGGGGTCATGAATTCAAAGTTCTTTGCACCTTTTTCTTCCAAGGCCCAACACATACGTTGATAGCACCGTAAGATAGTTGAATAGATGTCCTTTCCTTCACGGAGTTCTCTAACTGCACTGTCGACTGTAGAGGAGAGTTGATCCTCTAGTTTTCCTTTATCCTCTTTACTTTCAGTCGAAGACTTGATTATAGGGATTATCCTCTGGACGAGTAAAAATGCAAGGATGCCTCCTACCAATATGATTAGTAGGAAAGTGCCAAAACCTCCAAAAGCAGTTTCTATATGACCCCCAGGATCACCCCATGGGATGGAAATCCCTTCTCCATTACCTTCCATCTGCTCTACTATCAACTCCCCACCACCGAGCAAAAAACTCACAACTAAAATCAAAGCAATAAAAACGACAGCGGCAAGATAAGGACCCATGCTTTCATCTTTAGATCCCTTCCAGATGGCCACTGCTGAAATAGCTACTATCAACCCGATTATGAACATAGGCCAACTGAAGCCGACTCGGATAAAAATATATGTGCCAATAAGTGTAGCAGGCAAAAAAAACACGGCCGCTATATATGTAGGTGTTCTCCCTTTCATTAGAAGAGCAAGGGGTGTGATTATTAAAACCGCTATCATTATCGGCCTCGCGTCAAATTCACCGAAGGTAGATTCTATTTCACTCTCAACGAAGGTAGGAGATAGATCCATAACGACCCCGATGCTCCAGGAAGCCACAAGAAAGAGTATCAGGAGCAGTCCTGTCAAAGTTTTCCTGTCGATTTCCAGTTTAACCTACCTCCTTCTATATTTGATTGGGATTCTTTATCTATTATAAAATCTAAAGGTCGGTTATTAATCTTTTTCTAAGGTGGATACCCTGAGGAGTTCTTCAATTATAATCTAGATCCCTTATTATTCTTCGGTGATAAGGACCTTTTCTGCTCATGGTAGAATTGGGATAAGTGACATTCTCATCTCTCTCCTCCTTTTTTCCCCATCTATTATACCATTCATCTTCGGCTTTCTCTTTCCTCTTCTTCTTTATCTCGTCTCATAGTTCCTCTTCCTCGCCCAAGGGTGCCTTCAATTGTCATGACAATAAATAGTTAAATTTTACCTTTAAAAAAGAAAAATCATCAATCTTAAATACGATTAGTGATTAAGAGGGATTGTCACTCAGGATAAGGGCCCGTAGCTTAGGTTGGTGGAGCATCTGGCTCATAACCAGACGGTCGTCGG
>JBMCEH010000045.1:0-8470 GCA_048620775.1 Candidatus Natronoplasma sp.
CTTTCTGGTGCGAAGCTTTCAAAAGAATCGGTTATCACTAGCATCCCCGTCTCTTTTTTTAACTTCTGTGCGGCAGTCCTTATCGAAGATTCGTTGCCCCCATGTCCGTTATATATATACAATTTAAAAAAGCCGTGCTGTAGGACCGATCGACCTATATCCATGATGATATCTTCTAGAGTATCTGGACTCAAAGTCACGGTTCCGGGGAAAGACATGTGGTGATCGCTGACACCATAGGATATCGTAGGTAAGATGGGCGGCCTAGGAGGATCGAGGTTTTCAACAGCTTTTTTCACTATATATTCCGCGTCAAAGGAATCTGTATCCAACGGAAGGTGAGGACCGTGCTGCTCTAAACTTCCGATCGGCAATATAGCGATATCGATCAACTCTGATTTCTGGTCAAGTTCCCATCTGTTCATCTCTCCCCATTTGATTTTTTCTTTCATGTAGCGGTATCTCCTTCACGTTTTTATTTTTTTGCCATCTCTGCCTATTTTTGCTTGGATTTGGATAACTTTTTATCATGATATTTTGTTAAGTATGATCATGAAAACGCCTCGAGACGTACTCAACGAGCTGAAGTGGAGACACGAAAGTTCTCTAGATAAAACAAAAATATATTACGTTCACCGTGGAGCGCCAGGCGATTATAGAGTTATGAGTGGTTCCGAAATAGAAGAACTGAACAGATCCTTTATCAAAACAGAGGAAGCCCATATACCTTACCATCGGATTTTCAAAATAAAACATGAAAAGGAGATCATATTTGAGAGAGAAAGAGGATGAACCTGGAGGTTTTATTTGATTTCATCCATGAGCTCATCCATCTTTTCAGTTAACTCTTCATTTCTTACAGAGTTGGCTATATCGCCTCTAGTTTTTTCTACCAAAGCCCTAGCAGTATCTTGTTTATTCCTTATGGGAACTATAGCGTTAGGATAGTCAAAATCCATTATCATGTCCTTTATATATTCCATCTTTTCGTGCAGTTCTTTCGCCTTTTCTATATCTCCCTCAGTCAGCGCATCGAGTATCATCCTTCTTAGTTCTCCAACAACATCTGCTAATCCGAGAACATAGGAACTTGGTGTGATATCCAATTCCTCTGGAGTTTTTAAATCTTTGCCGTGAGAAAGGGATAGTAATATATGAGCCTCGGCATACTCCTGAAAACCGTTTCTTAGAAAACCGGAGTGATGCAGCTCAGGATGACCCTCGATGATACTTTTCAACTTGTTTATCTCTTCCTGGGCTTCTTTAAGCGATGGCTCGGTATCTTTATCTCGATGTATATCCTGAATCACGTTTTTTGATATCCTCCTTATAGCTCTAGAGGATTTCATCGCGAGTTCACGGACCATATCCTTGTCTTCTAACTGCTCGTCTACTCCTTCCACTATCTCCCGGAGCGACTCAATCTTACTCAAGTCCCATCACCTCTTATCATATTCATGTTATCCAATTTCCTTTTTATTCTCTCCGATCTTGTTATATCGCGTCTCATCTGTATCTTTTTTCCTTTCACATTATTTAATATCTCTCTCGATCCACCATTGACTGTCAATACCTTCATGATCTCATGTGTTGTAATCGACTTGTAAGATATAAGGTTTAGTTTGTTTGAAGAATCAAAAAACGAGCGATATATCACTTTATATATTCCTCTTTCTTTTTCTTGAGACGGATGCAGTCTTTACCTACATCTATTATATCGTCCGCCTCTATGTAGAGGCTCTCTTTGATCATATCCATCCTTGTAGCTACATCCCCCTCTTCTAGCGGCGCAGGTAAAGTCACACTCATATCTTCAAAAGACAACATGGGCACAGCATACGTCTCGATCTGGTGCTCCTCATCATCTTTAGTCCTTATCACCCTTGTTTCCACCCTTATATATTCCAAACCACCTTCTTTTCCTCTCTCCGCTTCTTTTACCTTCCCCACCTCATCTCCCTCGGCATCGATGACTCGAGTTCCTATAAGGTTCTTTACAGGGCTGATCCACAGGTGAATCGCCTCGGGCGTGATCTTCTCTATATATTTGAGATTGATTCTCATATACTCACCAAAAAATCCCTTGTGAATGATCAATTTTGTTGGATTCAGAGTCGTTTTATTGATCTCTATATCATGAACGTGTCCGAAAGGTTCTTCGTCGGCATCATACACATCCATACCTCTTATCCTGTTAAAGGTCGTTCTACCTTCTTCTTCCTTCTCCTTTTTTTCCGCCATACCCATCACTACATTATCTAACTTGGACTTACATTATATTTTCGCCCAACCAAAAACATTAATAACCCTTCTAATGGATTCTATTTTCCATGGCCCTTGAAAATCTAAAGGATGGACTAAGAAACGCAGTTGAAAAAGTTACGAAAGCTAGTCATGTAGATAAAAATCTAATTAAAGACATCAGCAGAGATATTCAGAGGGCTATGATAGAGGCCGATATGGAGGTCCAGTTGGCTCTAGAGCTTACTGAAAAGATAAAGGAAAGAGGAGTAGAAGAAAAACCTCCTTCCGGTATGAGCCCTAGAGAACATCTAATCCGGATAATCCACGAAGAATTCGTAAAGATTTTAGGAGATAGAGTAGAACTTGAACTCAAGCCTCAGACCATAATGATGGTCGGACTCTACGGGCAGGGAAAGACGACGACCTGTGGTAAATTGGCCGCATATTTTCAAAAAAGAGGACTTAACACGGCATTGATAGTTGGAGACACACACAGACCTGCGGCCTACGATCAACTCTCTCAAGTGGCTGAAGATGCTGGGGTTCCTGTTTACGGTGACGCAAACGAAGAAAAAGCGCCCAAAATAGTTAGGAAGGGTATGAAAAAATTTGAAGATTACGATATAGTGATAATAGATACTGCTGGTAGACACTCATTAGAGGACGAATTGATTAGAGAGATCCAGCTCATCAAAAACGTTGCTGAACCCGATGAAGTGATTCTTACGGTTGACGCCTCTATCGGGCAGCAGGCTGGTCCACAGGCTAAGGCATTCCACGACGCTGTTAACGTCACTAAGACCATAATAACCAAGATGGACGGTTCTGCAAAGGGAGGTGGTGCGCTTAGCGCGGTAGCTGAAACCGACGCTCCTGTGGCATTCATCGGTACCGGCGAGAGGATCCGAGACCTTGAAGAGTTCGACCCTAAAAGTTTTACATCGAGACTTTTGGGCATGGGTGACATAGAGAAACTCCTGGAGAAAGCTGAAGAGGTCATAGACGAAGACAAGGCAGAAGAAACTGCTAAGAAGATGCTAGCTGGTGATTTCGACCTGAAAGACATGTACGAACAAATGGAGATGTTGACTGGAGTAGGTCCTTTGCAGAAGATAGTTGACATGCTGCCAATGGGACCAAGTTCTATCTCAGAGGAGCAGATAATGAACACTCAGGAAAAACTAGACGAATTCAGGATCATCATGGACAGTATGACCGAAGAGGAGATGGAAAACCCGAATCAGATAAAAGGCGACCGGATAAAAAGGATAGCTATGGGTAGCGGAAAAAGGCCTAAAGATATCAGAGCGCTTTTATCACATTACAAAAAAACCAAAAAGGCGATAAAAGGATTCTCAGGCAACAGGAAGATGAGGAAACAACTCAAAAAACAGCTGGAATCCGGAGATTTGAACTTTTAAAGGGACGACATACAAAAGGAGGGTCTCAGGTATCCTAGTTTACTAATTTTTTTTCATCGTTAGTAGTCCAAACTTAGATGTTGTAGTTACATCTATAGTCTCATGACAGCTTGAAGATCACTCTGTAATTAGATGAGTACCAAAAACCATGCTGAACTGTATCAGCGGTATAGTCCCGATTATCTCGTAGATAGCTATCCCTTCCGGCGAAAGTATGGATACTAGTCCTATCGAGATCGCGGCAAATCCCATAGAGGACCATGTGAAAACAGCCCAAACTGGTTCAAATTCCAAGAACCTGTCCAACCCATATAAGGTCAAGCCGCCGATAGAAGCAAAATAAAATAAGATAGCCATCGCTGGATGGGGAAAAGTCCCCTTTGGAAAGATTCCAGTCAGGGATAAAAATATAGCTCCCAAGGCTAAACCAAGTATTCCTATGTCCCCCACTCTAGTCTCGGTCATTCTCAACATCCCCAAGATGAATATCAAAAAGAGTATACCAGATATTATTAGTGCAAAGTTGAACACGTTTTTATATTGAACACCTAACGCTCCTAGATCACTCAAAGAGTTTTGAGCTAGGGTAAAATCAGCTTGCATCGCTATAGATATGATTATGAGAAAATAGCCTACAAGGGGAGCCAATATACCAGCGTAACCTGCGATAGTTTCGGGGATCAATTCTTCGATTTCTATTTCCATAGTGAGCCCTCCTATTCCAATCTCTGTTGTATAATGTGACTCTATATTAAAAAGTTTATTATCACATATTGTCGGAAGTTTCAGACGATATAGAGGAACAGGATGAGCTGATAAATAAGGTTAGACATACTCCTCAACAGAGGCATCATCTTAATATATCAAGTACACAATTAGGCAGATAAACTATGTCCTGGATAGAAGAAGCAGAATACGATAAAGCAGAGGGAAAGGCAAAAGAGGTATATGATAGGATCAAAAAGCAGAGGGGAAAACTCTCGAACATCATGAAAGTTCAAAGTCTGATGCCTGAAGCGATGGATCATCACCTTGATCTCTATCTCTCTATAATGTTCAAGGATAGGAGCTTGAGCAGAGAAAAATGCGAGATGATAGGAGTCGTTGTATCTTCGATCAACTGTTGTGATTACTGCGTTAATCATCATGCTGAAGCTCTAAATCACTTCTGGAGAGATAAAGAAAAGTTAAAAGAACTTAGAGAGAATTACGAAAATGTTGATATTTCAAAAAAAGATAAGAAAATGCTGGACTTCGTGAAAATATCGACTGAAAAGCCAAATTCCGTTGAAGAAGAAGATGTAGACGGCCTTAGAAAAGCCGGCTTTTCAGATAAAGAGATCCTGAACATAGCTATGATCAGTAGTTACTTCAATTTTGTCAACAGGATAGCTTTGAGCTTGGGTGTGGATTTCTCCGAGGAAGAGATGAAAGGATATGAATACTGAAAAAAATGTTACCGAGCTGGCTTGAGATACTAGGAAGTCTTATCATAATAGTCATAGGAATTTTCTATCTAATTAGGATCATCTATAACCATAAGATCGGAAAGAAGATCTGGGATGTTTACAGTGAAGTTTCCGAAAATAAAGATTTGGAAGTCAAAAAAAGTTTGAATCTTCTTTCCGACTGGCCCAATCTTTATGGAGAGTTGAGTGGGAAAAAAGTCTATGTGCATCCAGATAGAGGAATGAGAAAAAATCCTTCTAAAACTATTTTCGCTGTAGAAAACAAGCTAGAACTTCCCTGCGATATTATCATAAATACGTCAGAGATCAATCAGCCAAAAGATACCTATGAGTTAGAAATTCAAAATACCAAAAAATACAACCTTAATATTTACAGCAAAAGAGAAATCGATGAAGATCAGGTCGATGAGAAATTTTCAAGAGAAGTTTTAAAGAAAATAAACAAATTGATTGAGAGGGATGGGGAAGATTTCAGGGCTATAATATTCGAATCCGGACTTGCCATGTTCAGTACTTTCAAAATCAACCTAGACAAAGATAGTATCTCAGACAATATGGAGGATTTCTCCGAGATTGTCACATACATGGAAAAAAACAGCCCCGAACTGAACGAGTATCTAGAAAGTCCACGCATGATGGAGATCAGCGAAGGAACGAAAACCAGCTATATCAAAGGTTTGATACCGTTTTTGCTGTTTGTAGCAACAGGTTACCTTCTATATTTAATCATTCAAGACTTTTCTTTCCTATTTCTGAATCTTATCGTGGTTTTCACTTTGGTAGGGACCGCGAAGCTTTACGTATTCCTCCATAACGAGAGGAAATATCAGTAATCTAAATAATTCCGCAATTCCCATTCAGTAATATCTCTATTGAACTGCATCACTTCTTCTCTCTTCATTTTAAGGTAATGCTTGTAGGATTCTCCGAGGCTTTCCTTAATAACCTCATCTTTTTTCAGCTCATCTAGTGCTTCGGTAAGACTCGCCGGTAATATTTCAATACCTAAATCCCTGATCTCCTCCTCACTCATAGCAAAGAGATCTTCTGTCATCTCTTCACCAGGGTCGGCAGATTTTTTCATCCCATCTATACCCGCTCGTATCAGCGAGTTCAGCATAAAGTAGACGTTTGCAGAGGCATCTCCGGCTCTATACTCGAGCCTCCCTTCTTTCTGTTCCTCGGTACCGTAGGCAGGGATCCTAACCAAAACGCTCCGGTTTTCTCCACCCCATGAGATGTAAACGGGAGCTTCGTAACCAGGAACCAATCTTTTGTATGAATTTATCGTAGGTGAAACCACGGCCGATAGGGCCTTAGCGTGGTTTAATAAACCTCCTAAAAAACCAGTTGCCTTTCCATTCAGATTATCTGTAGAGAACATATATTCTCCTTCTTCATATAAAGATATATGGATATGGAAACCGTTTCCTGCCTCTCCAGGTAATGGCTTCGGCATGAAAGTTGCAAAAACACCGTTTTCTGCAGCCTTTTCTTTTATGATTTCGCGGATGAAAACGAATTCATCAGCGGCTTTCAAAGGATCGTCGTAGGGGAGAGGTTCTATTTCGTACTGACCGGGAGCGACCTCATGATGGATCTTTTCGATCTTGAAATCGTATTCTGTCATTGCTTTAGATAGCTCACCTACCATCCGTGTTTGGTCGGTCCTGCCGTCAATATAATGACCTGAATCTATAGGTTCAAAATTTTCTCTATCCAAGATATGAAATTCGTATTCAGGTTTGACGTGGATATCTATACCCTTTTCCGAGAGTTCCTCCAAGGTCTTCCTCAACAGGTACCTTGGATCGCCCTCGAATGGAGTTCCGTTTGGCCATCTCATCTCGCATAAAAAAACTGCAACTTTTTCTGTCCCATAATCTAGTATCTTCATAGTAGAAGAGTCAGGGACAGCTATCATGTCACTTTGAGAAACATCTGAAAAGCCAAGGTTAGAAGAGTCAAAGCTCATACCTTCTTTTTTCACTACCTCAAAAGTTTCTGGAGGTATACGGATCTCTCTCGGTTTACCTTTGATATCCAAAAATTTCAACGCTACAGAATCGACTTCATCCGGTATTTCAACATCATCGGGCATCTTATGCACCTAGGGAATTTAAGTTAAAAGAGGGGTATATAAAAAATGAACGGTTAAAGCCAAAAGTGAACTATTAAATCATACTAGATAATTGTAGATCCAAGGGTTTAAGATGGAATTTATCGAGGGTTATGACGACATACAAAAAGAGAGATTAGATGTATTGACGGACGGAGAGGCAAGACAAGGAAACTTCATGTTGTACTGGATGCAACGGGCTCAAAGAGCTGAGTACAATCATGCCCTTGAATATGCGGTAGAAAAAGCGAATGAATCGGATAAGCCTCTTCTGGTATATTTCGGTATAACAGATGAGTTCGAAGAGGGGAATCTGAGACACTACCGATTCATGTTGGAGGGTTTGAAAAAGACGAAAAAAGAGCTTGACGATAGAGATATAAATCTGGTTATAAAACATGAGCATCCAAGAGAAGGTATCGTAAAACTTGCAAAAGAGTCCTATTTAGTGGTGGTTGATAAAGCTTACATGGATTTTCTGAGAAAGTGGAGGGGAGGAGTAGCTGAGGAAACAAACACTCCGATGATCGAAGTGGAAACAGATCTGGTAGTTCCAGTCGAAGAGGCATCTTCCAAAGAAGAATACGCCGCCCGAACAATAAGACCGAAGATCGAAGACGAATTAGATAAGTATATGAAAGAGGTGCAGGAAAGAGAGTTGATAAATTCTTCTCTTGAGCTCGACTTCGATAGCTTTGATATAGATGATATGGAGAGTGCTCTCTCTACATTAGATATAGATAAAAGCGTGAAGGCTGTCGAAAGGTTCAAAGGTGGGACGAGCGAGGCAAAAAAGCATCTTGAAGAATTCTTAGATCATAAGCTAGGAGGGTACGGTGATCATTCTAACGATCCTTCCAAAGATTACCTTTCAGATGTGAGTCCATATCTGCACTTCGGGCAGATCTCACCGCTTTACGTGGCTCTTAAAGTTAGGGAAAAAGGTGGACCGGGAATGGATGAGTATTTAGAACAGCTTATCGTCAGGAGAGAATTAGCCTACAACTTCGTTTATTATAATGACAATTACAGGTCCCTGGCCTGTCTGGCCGATTGGGCTAAAAAGACGTTGGAAAAGCATGAGGAAGACGAAAGAGAGTACGTATATTCGAGAGATGAGTTCGAAAAAGCGGAAACACACGACGAGTACTGGAATACGGCGCAGGAAGAGATGTTGAAGACGGGAAAGATGCACGGCTACATGCGGATGTACTGGG
>JBMCEH010000046.1:0-7949 GCA_048620775.1 Candidatus Natronoplasma sp.
GAGAGAAGCAGTAGAGGAGACGGGGCTCGAGGTGGAGTTAAAATCCTTGAAAGAGGTCAGAAAGGTGACTTTCGAGTTCTCGAACGCTGAATTGGAACGGTGGCATCTCCTTTTCGAGGCCGAAGCGGTAGGCGGTGAACTGGAGCCGAAAGACAAAGAAGAGATAGAAGAAGTGAAGCTATTCGAGGGAGAATGGTATTGGAGTAAGGGATTCTATATCTTGAGAAGATGATGCATTAGAAATCCAACAAACATAAATATAATAATGTGATAGGTCGATTTTATGGAGAACAACAATCGATCTCGAGATATTTTCATCAAAGAGCTTCCCGAAATATCTACTGAGCCCGCATCTCTAGGTCTATTCGGCCTGGCGGTAGCAGCTTTATTACTCGGTGTGACGTATATGGGCTTAGCCGATGCTCAAAACAATGCACTTTTGATACCTTGGGTACTATTCTTCGGGGCTACCGCACAATTTGTAGCTGGTATAATGGAATTCAAACGTAACAATATCTTCGGAGCTACAGTTTTCACCTTCTTTTCCATGGCGATGTACTCCATCGCCTTGACGGCATATATCAAGGCATTCACAGAAGTGACTGTAGATACGAACCATTATGTGGCTGGTTTGATCGCAGTGTTGATATTTTTATTGATAGTGACCATTGCGTCGATGATGACCAATAAAGTACTATTTTCTATAGTAGTTGTTGTAGATTTAGCCATTCCTGTATTAGTAGCTCATTACCTATGGGGTTATTCTGGATTAGTGGCAGGAATTTTTCTACTTATAACATCTGGACTTTCTTTCTATGCTGCCGCTGCCGTATTACTGAACACTATGGCCCAAAAGACGATATTACCGTTGGGTAGTCCAATCTGGGAACCATGATTTTAGTTACTTAATCTATCTCTAAGATTTAGGGGTAGATGTCAATTTCAGGCCTAAATTGAACGGACTCGCACTAGTCTTTATACTTGTTTCTGTGAACGAAATCTTCTAACTCGTTCCTCTCAGGCCTTTCCTTCTCAGTTTCTATCTGATCGTCAGTCATGTACTCTGTTGGTTCATCAGCGTGTTTCCCGACGTTTATCAGAGTGATAAGTCTATACTCATCAGGTATATCTAAAAGATCTTTTGCCTCTCCTTCATCATATCCGGCTATTGGATGAGCTACCAAGCCTAATTCGGTTGCTCTCAACTGTAAAAACGCCGAAGCCATACCAGTGTCGAAAAGATGATATGATCTTTCATCGACTTCACAGTCATCTTCGCCTTTACTGAAAACAGCTATTATCAAAGAGGCCCCTTTTGTCCACTCGTTGTACGGGCTGATAACGTCCTGCATCTTTTCCAGCATATCGTCATCATAAACAAAGACAAAATTCCAGGGCTGGTTGTTGTAACAAGAAGGAGAGAGCTGTGCATGTTTGGCTAGATCCTCAATCAACTCTTCATTTATTTCTGTCTCTTCAAGAGCACGGTACGCTCTCCTTTCATGGATAGCTATTTTTACATCCATCTATATCACGTCCTTTCTTCGAGTATCTTTTCTATCTGTTTCCTCCTCTCATCCTTACCTAGTTTATCTTCCACAACGTTCAAATCAGGATATATTTCCTCGTGGTAAACGGGTTTATCTTCTTTATATAGAACACCAATCGGGAGTCTTTCAGTTTCCTCCGTGAGTTCCATAGCCTCATACCTCGTCTTAGCAGGCTCCTCCAAGATCTCAACAGCTTCATTGTATTTTTGATATTGATCATCGTGGAAGACAACACAGGGCTGCAAGACATCGACAAGAGAAAATCCTTCGTGTTCGATAGCTTCGACTATCAGATCAGTGAGATGTTCGATCTTCCCTGCATATCCTCTACTAACAAAACTAGCCTCGGCCGAGAGCATCAACATGAGCGGATTTAGAGGGTCTTCTATACTCCCTTCTGGAGTTGATGGCCCCTTATATCCCTTCTCGCTGGTAGGTGACATTTGACCTGTAGTTAGAGAGTAAGAGCTGTTGTTGTGAACTATCATCGTGATATCGGCATTTCTTTTAGCGGCGAAAATCAAATGGGAGAGTCCTTCTCCATAAGCATCTCCATCGCCTCCAAATCCGATCACTTTTAGATCGGGATTTGCAAATTTCATACCTTGTATCGTGGCTATCTCTCTTCCGTGTATCGAGTATAACCCACTCAAATTTAGATAATCGAAGATCTTTGCGTGGCATCCAATCCCGGCGGAGATCAGCAATTTTTCCCGCCCTATATCATCCTCCTCCAATCTCTCCACAACATTCTTCATTGAGTTGAGTATGCCGAAGTTTCCACAGCCAGGACACCATGTGTTTTCTGCTCCGGTTCCAAGATCTTCTGCCATCATATCGCCTCCTTTATCTTCTCAGCAAGGTTAGTCGGTTCGAAAGGTCTTCCATCATACCTTCTTATCACCGTTTTCGGGATGATATTGCATTTTTCTCTGAGTAGTGAAGCGAACTGACCTGTAGAACTCTGTTCAACCACTATCACATCTTCCTCCATATAATCTTCGACTTCCCAAAACGGAAAAGGTCTGAGGTATTTTGGCTGAACTATCCTTGCCTCTATCTCGCCCGTTTTCACTGCCTCACGAACGCTCATCGTAGTAGAACCGTAGGTGAATATTGCGGAACCGCTATCGCCATACTGATTCACGGTTTCCCTGTTTTTAATATCCAATATCAAATTCTCCTCTTTTTCACGTCTTTTGTCGTGCATCTCGGTAATTCTCTTTGGATCTTCCGTAGTTACCCCCTTCTCATCGTTCTCGTAGCTGTTCCATTTGATCACATCTTCTGAGGGAGGGAACTTTAGCGGTGAAACGCCGTCATCCGTCATTTCATATCTCTTATATTCCTCATCACCCTCAAATTTTTTCGGCTCTGCCCATCCTACATCTGCAGGATCAACATCGATATTCATGCTGCTTTCCGAAAGATGTTTTTCGGTTAGAAAAATACCTGGTATTTGGTAAGTCCAAAGTATATCTAACATCTCTCCTGCAAGATAGAATGCCTCTTCCATACTACCGGGTGAAGCAACTACAAGAGGAAATTCTCCATGACCCTGATTTAAAGCGAAGTTAAGATCGCTTTGCTCAGTATATGTTGGAACTCCAGTTGAAGGTCCTGGTCGGGAAGATAGCACGAATAAAACTGGTGATTCCGCCATACCCGCCAAAGAAATAGTCTCCTCCATCAGTGCCAAGCCGCCACCACTACTACCCACCATCACTCTAGCGCCAGGCATGGTCGCTCCAACAGCTATATTCGCCACGGATATCTCGTTCTCCGGATGAATGGGCAAGATCTGAAGATCTTTCTTGTGAGCTGCAAAGAAATGAAGTATTGAAGATGCAGGAGTCATTGGATAACCTATGTACATATCGAGTCCTGCAGCAGCAGCGCCTAGAGAAAGAGCTTCGTTACCACTGAACATCGGAGGATCATCATCTCCTTTTTCCACTTCAAATCTCTTATCGATTTTTTCCTCCGCCAAATCATAAATTTCTCCAGCAAAAGAGAGGTTTTCCTCTACCCCTCTTGCATATTCTTTTTTTATTAAATCTTCAAGTTCATCTTTCTCAAGTCCTATAACAGCAGAAAGTACAGCTATGCCTGTAACGCCCTTGATAAGATCCGATTTCGAATAATTCCCAGATATCTCATCTATAGGCAAACCTATTTTTTCTCCATTTTCTGTATCTCCCGAATTATAAATCATAAGACCGTCTTTTTTCAGATGATCCTTGTGAATATCGTAACTTCGATCATCTAAATTCACTACTAGATCTGCATTCATGTAATGGCTGTATATATCATCAATAGAGGTGCTTACCGCGGAAAAATTATGCCCACCTCTTATCAAGCTTTGATAGTCATCCATCTTGAAAGTTTTTCTACCCATCTCTGAGAACAGGTTCGCAGCTGCCTCTCCAGCTTTTTTCACACCTTCGCCCGCCTTGCCGCCTATTATGTAAGTAAATATATCATTCATCGTTTTTCCACCCTAATATAATAAATAAGTTTTAAAGGAAAGGTTTTTTGGTAATTTTCGCTTATTTACTAACTGTCACTCACTTTCTTCACCTTTAACTGGAAATACTGTACCTGTAGGTCTCTGCCCCATCTCTTTGTCCATCATCAGAAGAGCACTGCTGTCGTCTCCGACCATCTCCAATTGATCGACAATCTCTTCTGCAGATTCTTCTTCTTCGACCTGTTCGTCTATGAACCACTGGAGCATCTGTAGAGTAGCTCTGTCATTCTTTTCTTCGGCCAGATCCGCCAACTCGTTTATCCTCCCAGTCACGTACTGTTCGTGTTCATAGGCATCTTTGAATATCTCGAGTGGAGAATCCCACTCAGTCTTTGGTTTCTCTATTTCCTCTAGTTTGACCCGTCCCCCTCTGCTTTCAATGTACTGGTAGAGTCTCATAGCGTGATTTATCTCTTCGATAAATTGCGAGTACATCCACGTCTCAAAACCGTCCAGGCCACGATCGCCGAGATCTGCAGCCATAGATAGATAGATGTAAGCGGAGTAAAGTTCAGCATTGATCTGTTCGTTTATGGCTTCTTGAATATCTTCATTTATCATGATCAACACCTCTAGGCCGAGAACTCTTTGAACTTCTTCCTGTCTAGTCCGCAGACAGGACACTTCTCTGGCGGTTCGCCTTCGTGAGTGTAGCCGCACTTGGGACAGATGTAAACATCATCGAGTTCGATATCTTCCTCTTTTTCCGCCGCCTCTTTAGCTTCACTGTACATCTCTCTGTGTATCTTCTCTGCTTCCAAAGCATAGTTTATAGACGTCTGTGGACCGTATTCTTCCTCAAGTTCCGCAATAGCGTGATACGCTGGATACATGCTCTCAACTTCGAAGTCTTCTCCGTCTATACCGGTCTGTAGATTTTCGACTGTATCTCCTATGTTTCCCAACTCTTCGTAGTGATTCCCTGCATGCACTTTTTCTGCATAAGCTATCGCTCTGAATAACCTAGCTATGTTCTCTTTGCCCTCTTCTTCAGCGACATCGCTGAAATGCAAGTAACGCATGTGTGCCATGGATTCACCTTGGAACGCTTCCTCTAGAGATTTTTTTGTCATATCTCCCATTTCGTCTTCTTTGCTCATTTTATACACCTCATTTTTGAATATTTTTTATAAATGGTTTGAAAAAGGGTTTTTATCTGACTTGTCTGCAGTCAAATCTATCTTCTCGCTACAACTCTTTCTCGTTTGTCCAAAGACCGTGTATGTTACAGTATGAATTCGCAATTATTGTACCACTCTTCTCAGTTTCAAATGTGCTCACTACTTTTGGCTCAGTGTATATAGTGCTGGTATCAGGTCCTTCTGTAGATTCGCCGTGAGCCGTGAATTCATACTTCCCTACCTGATAGGGATACTCGTCTCCATCCGGTTTGAAATACAGCTCGATCCACCGGATATGATGCTTCGTCTCGTTTGGATGTGATATCTCCTTTCCTATGCTGGCCTTCACTTTCACCTTTTCACCTTTTTTATCTACCTCTATCACGGGTACATGCTTCTCCGTTTTCCAATCGTCCGTTCTATACAGGTCCTTTATTTTAGTCATGTTTTTTTCACCTCCGTTCTTTCAATTCATAAATTATCTCCCTAACATCGGGGACTTCCCCTAACGGATACACTTTAGAAAATATGATGTTTTGATCTTCATCGACTAATATGTTCGCTCTCTTTGAGAATCCTTTTTCTTCTATGAAAAGACCGTATTTTTTTGCGACTTCACCATGTGGCCAAAAATCAGATAAAATTCTCAAATCCGTTAAACCAAGTTTTTCTGCCCACATCTTTTTACTCGGGACAGGGTCCACGCTTATACCAACAGCTACTGCGTTATATTCTTGAAATTTTCTCATGCTGTTTTGGAGCGCTTTCATCTGCTCGGCACATACTTCAGTGCCAGCTAACGGATGAAAAGATAAAACTACTCTAGTTCGATTCTTGTAATCCCTCAATGTGAACTCCTCTTTGTGTTGGTCTTCAAGAGTAAAATTTGGAGCTTCTTTACCCGTTTCTATCTCAGAAGGGATCTCTGTCATTTTTCAACCTCACTCTATCTTCTCAAAGTCTTTTTTAGGAGCTCCACAGACGGGGCAGAGCCAATCATCCAGCAGTTCTTCGAATTTGGTCCCTGGTTCGATATCGTTCGTTTCGTCGCCTTTTTCTTCGTCATAGATGTATCCACACACGGTACATCTCCATTTTGCCATCTCTAATCACCTCACGGTCCCTCATGCATCCCAGGATAATATTGGTCGAATTCTTCGAATTCACTCATCATTTTAAATTCTTCCTTCAATATCTCATAATGGTTTTGCTCCATCCCTGCAAGATAATTCAACAATTTCTTTGGATTTTTCTGAAGCTCAGCATCTTCAGCCTTTTCGGCCATCTTTCGATAAAAATCTCTTGAGGCTATCTCTGCATCCATCGCTTGTTCTATTATCTCACTTTCATGGATGTCGTCTCCATATCTAATATATGGTAGAGGAACAGGCGTTTTTTCAGGAACTTCTAGATTCCCTCGGGATTCGAGACTCTCGTATATATTCCTTAGAAAACCTTCGTGTTTCTTTTCTTCTCCAGCTAGGAATTCAAATCTTTCAGTCATCACGAAGTTGTCCACTCTCCCCGCCATGTGCTCGTAGACTTCTCTAGCATTGATTTCAGCTTTTACCGCTCCTTTCAACATCTCCTCGAAACTTACATCATCAATATCCATTTTTTCAGTCATATTTTCATACCTCCGGATTCAAATTGTGAAATAGTTTTTTCACCTACATATTTAGAGTTAGAGTAAGGATTTGCTTTCCCATATCTTAATGAACTTCTCTCTACATTAATTTTATCGAAAAGTTCTTCCTTATTTGTTTTCGTGCAATCCATTTTCATATTCTTAGATATAACGTAATAATATATACGATATATATGTATTTTTTGTTCGACAATCGCAAAGATATAAATAGTATAATGCCGTTTTTTCTAATAACATGTCAAAGATAGACGGAAAAGACAAAAGGATCCTTGAAATGCTTAGGGAAAATTCTAGAACACCTTATACAGAAATAGCCGATAAACTGGATGTCAGCGAAGCTACTGTTAGAAAAAGAGTAGAATCTCTTAAAAAGGATGGTGTAATAGAGAGATTCACTGTAGAACTAGATCCTTCTAATATCGGTTATGGGACAGTAACGCTCTTAGGTCTCGATGTCGAGCCGGAATATTTTTTGAAGGCAGTCGAAGATATGTGCGATATTGAAGAAGTGAGGTGGGTGGCAAAATCGACAGGGGACCACATGATAATGGCGGAGATCTGGGCGGAAGATGGCGATCACCTATCCACTATCATGACTAAAAAGGTAGGCAAAATCAAAGGCGTAAGAGATCTTTGTCCTGCTATCATACTTGAAAAGATAAGATGAAAAAAATTTTGATTCACATCCCTCATGATGCTCGAGGGGTTTTTAAAACCAGAAAGAATAGGTTTTTAGGTGAAGTGGAAATATTTGAAACTAATTCAGTTGAAGACGTTCACATAAGAGATCCAGGTCGATTGGGAGAAATTTTGTACTCAGGAAATGAAGTTTTATTGGAAAAAGCCCAGAGCGAAGATCGAAAAACAAATTGGACTTTATTAGCTGGAAAAATGAAGAATCAATGGATTTTTGTCAATTCTGGTTATCATAGGTCGATAGCGGAAAAGATATTAGATGATCCAGATATCAGTCCTTTTGAGGAACTGATTGATTACGAAGCCGAAAAGAGATTAGGGAACAGTAGGATAGACTTTCTTCTCGAGAAGGAAGAAGAAAAGATATGGGTGGAGGTGAAAGGCTGCACATTGGCCCGAGATGG
>JBMCEH010000047.1:0-7697 GCA_048620775.1 Candidatus Natronoplasma sp.
GTATTCGAAGTATCGATCGAGTGAGTGTTCCAATGTTCTATAGATAGGCTCTCAATGTATATACCGCCATCGATCATGGTGTTTTCTGTCAATGTTGTTCCTTCTGAATTTTGGAGATATACCGCATACATATCGGTGGAGAATTCATTGTTATGGAGTTCGTTGCCATCAGCTGACCACAGGAAAATACCCTCCCCGATATCGGTTAAGGTGTTATCAGTTACGAGATTATTTTCAGATGACTGTAGCAAAACCGCTCCCATCTGATTATCTATCGTACTACTGTCGATTACATTGTTACTTGATTGGTAAAATATCATCCCGAATAAGTTATCTAATAACTCATTCTCAATAAATTTGTTCTCTCTAGAAGTTTCTATGGAGAAACCGTAGAAGTTCTTAGATAGTAAGTTATTACTGAATGTATTGCTTTCAGAATCTTGTAACATCGCTCCCATTAATGTATTAGAAATGTTACTGTTGAATACTGAATTCTCATTGGATCTTTCAAATAATAGGCCGTATTCGCTGTCTGATACATCTTGATCGATGAATTCGTTCTCTCTTGACTCATAAAGTCGTATACCTGCCCAATCGCTACTCTCCACAGAGTCATCGATGATCTCATTTGATTCTGAGTTATAAATGGAGATACCATAAAAATTGCGGGTCAAGTTGTTGCCGCCTAAAACGTTGTCTTGAGATTCCAACAAAGCTATTCCGGAGTCTCCTGTTATCTCTACTGTTAAATTCTTCGTCATCTCTCGGTCATCTTCCAACTTCGCGGTGATGGTCAA
The DNA here is from genome assembly GCA_048620775.1 of Candidatus Natronoplasma sp. GTDB lineage: Archaea > Thermoplasmatota > Thermoplasmata > Halarchaeoplasmatales > Halarchaeoplasmataceae > Natronoplasma. The sequence goes on from JBMCEH010000047.1 coordinate 798, forward strand.
ACCGACTTCACCTAAATTTCTAGGGGTCCATCCTCCAGTATAATAACCATCTCCAGGTAGATCTCCTCTAGAACCGTCATCCTCAAGATAGACTTTATCTTCCCCTGTGCTAAATTCAACACTCACATTTGCCCCAAGTACAGGATTTACACCGTCGTTAAGAGATATAGAGATGGAAGTCTCTTCACCCCAAGCAGTTTTCGAGGTCGGTCGATGAACCCAAAACCTTATATCGTCAGGATCAGGAGAAATTTCAAGAGCTTCATTTGCGTTGATTCGGCCATCGGTCAATGTTAAATTTTGAAGAGAGTCGAGACTATCAGCTGATGATAGTATCGCGTTTTTAAGTTGATTATGATCATAAGTTGGTTCATGCGATGCTATCAAGGCCATCAATCCGGACACATGAGGTGCGGCCATGGATGTACCGCTCGCATGACCATACTCTCCATCTAACATGGTACTATTTATTTCTACACCTGGTGCTCCTACGTGCACACTCCGTTTTCCATAATTAGAGAACATCGCCAGATTGTTATCCACATCTGTTGCAGCCACGGAGATGACATTGGTGAGGTCGTAGTTTGCAGGATAGAATGGAGTCTCATCAGCATCGGCTCTAGAATTTCCTGCAGCCGCCACAAAAGATATATCTTCTTCCTGATGCTGCTCTATCGCTTCGTACAACAGCTCGCTGTATCCTGCCTCACCCCAGCTGTTGGAAGTTGCGATTATGTTCTCACCTTCTCTCTTCTTCTCTAAAACATATTCAAGTCCTGCGATCGCGTTTGCAGTGGTGAGACCTCCCATGTCGCCGATTTTTATCCCCATCAAACTGACTTCCCAGTTCACCCCTACTACACCTAGATCGTTGTCTCCAACAGCACCTATAGTTCCAGCTACGTGAGTTCCATGGCCAAAATCATCCATGGGATCATAAGAGTCATTAACGGCATTGTACCCGTGATGACCTTCATCGCTGGTCCACATGTTTTCTCTCAGATCAGGATGGGTATAGTCTATCCCAGTATCCATAACGGCCACAACGACCTCTTCACTTCCTGTTGTTATATCCCACGCTTCTGGTGCGTCGATCGTTGGCATCGCCGAAAGGGAATCGTAGCCAGGATCGTTTGGAATATTCTGGAAGTCCATCAGGTAATTGGGTTCTGCTTTTATCACTTCATCCATGCCGTTCAAGTAACTCACGGCCTCCTTCACCCCTACATCCTCACTGATGGCGATTTCCGCCATATCGAACGCGGGATATGTACGGGAGGTCCTACCCTCAATAGTATTCGCTATATCATCAGTCTTGAACTTCAGTGCTCTCTCTTCACCCCAGTTCCTTACCCTGTCTTCATCTGGTGATTCTAATTTGACAAGGACGCTGTCTTGGCAGTATTCTACATCGTCTTGGGAGCCCAATTGGTCCGAAGAGAAATCATCTCCCAGGATGTCATTGTTCATCACTTTGTTGTCATCTGATTCATCAAGCAGGATCTCATGTCCTTCATTTGAATGAACAGTGTTGTTAGAGACTCTATTATTGGAAGTATGATCAAGATAAACACCATTCTGAGAGTTGTTTGACACAACATTACCCGAGATATAGCCGTTAGAAGTATTGAACAGATGCAGTCCGCTGTTGAGGAAATATTCATCCCGACCTCCGCTAGCGTTGTGTAGATAGCATTCATTCACTTCGAAGTGATCAGTTACGTTTCCGATATAAAGGGAGTAACCGTATCCACCTCCGTCTATTTCGTAACCTTCTATGAGATATGGGTCAGAGTCAGTTCCGCTACCCGAAATTGCTTCCGTCGCTAATTCAGAATTATCATCGATGCGTATCGGATCAACAACGGTGTAATTTAACAGAGGTTTTGGTGACTCCGAGAGAACTCTATCGTTCTCCTCTTCTGAAGTACTCTCCCAAGATAGATCTCTACTCTCATCTATCGACTGTGATTGTCGGTTCAAACTACTATGACCTCTAAACCCTGTTTCGCTTCCATACTCTGATCGCCACTCAGTAGATTCATCCATCCTCTCGCGTGTTGCATTCTCAATAGATCCATCGCCTTTTTGATCCCTACCGATACCATCTTCGTCCACTTCATTTGCTCCATCCGTACGCTCAGCTCCCTGTGCCACAACGATCAATCCGCTGAGCAGCAGAAGGAAACAAAGAGCGATAGCGAATAATTTATTTTTCATAATTACCCTCTTTCTAGTCGAAGTGCCTATAGATGATTTACTTTATATATCTTAGGGAAAACAGAAATCTAGTGGATTAATATCTGCACTTATATGCAATAGGGATCTTGCTCAATCCTATCTAAAATAATTCCAACGAGATACCGAAACTAAATATAAAAGGAGGTGTCATCCTTTCATGATAATATGGCAAAAAAAGAAAGCGTCGTTTTAGATTCGGACGATGTAGAACTTGAAAAAGTAGAGAGGGGAGAAAAAATTTGGATACAGAGATTGATAACTGAAGCTGAAGGAGCCAGTAATTGCTTCATGAGAAAGTTCACTCTAAAACCTGGTGCCTCTATGCCTCTTCATCTACACGAAAACACGGATCATGTGCAATATATTCTGAGCGGAAAGATGAAAGTAAAACTTGGAGATAAAACACATGTCGCTGAAAAAGATGATGCGTTATACATCCCTTCAGATATTCCCCATTCATATGAAAATCCCTACAAAGAAAATATCGAATTTCTCTGTGTGGTGCCTGCTGGCGAGATCATTACAGAGATAAAAGATGAATGACGAAAATTTTTAGGCGTAGAGTTTATATATTAATTATAAGATTACTTTACTGAAATTGTATGGAGGTCAAAAAAAATGGAAGATCGAGATAAAGAAGGTGTTTCTGCTGGAATCGGGATAGCAGTCTTGGGTCTTCTGATAATCGTCGCTGTTTTAGGGATCAAACTCCTAGGACCTAGGCCTCTCTCCATACTTGGAATGGAGATCGGGAATCCTGAAGGTGTTTACACCGGATCTTACTTCCTTGGCGGCATATTCATTGGTATATTAGTAATGATCATCGGTATGGTGATGTCAAAAAGGAAAAAGAAAGAACCCGTTGAAGAGTCAGAAGAAGAAGGATTAGAAAAAGAGTTGAAGGAACTTGAGGAAGAGATCGAGGAAGAGGGTATATGCCCGACCTGTGGAGCAGTGATCCCAATAGATATTGATGAGTGCCCCGAGTGCGGTGAAGAATTAGAACCACCTGAAGAACAAGAGATGGAAGAAGTGATAGAAAAAGAGTTTGTAGAAAAACAAAGATGTCCGATATGCGGTGCTGAGGTATCGGACGAAGCCGATGAATGTCCAGAATGTGGTGAACCTTTAGGAGAAGAATCAAGAGAAGATATATTTGAAGACTTATAGGGCACCTTTTCACAACAAAAACTCTTTTCTTATTTTTGCCATACAATTCTTAACTCAAATCGAAAACTGCATGAGATCTTCTCCCACTGTTGTAGGTATGCCTGTTTTTTTCTCTATATCAGCAGCTAATTCTCTAGCCTTTTCCTCCACAGGAGGATAAAAATGAGTTATGATCAATTCTCCTATATCGACTACGCTTAACTCAGAGATCAAACTCGCTGGATCCGTATGATGATCAGTCTTTTCTATATTGGAGAGTTCGTGGATCAAAATATCTGCACTTTCACTTTTCTCCCTCACTCTTTCACAAGGACTAGTGTCACCCGTGTAAACAAGCTTTTTTCCCTCTTCGAATATCTCATAACCCTGACTTATATCGGTATGATCGGTCTTGAAAGCATTCAGATCGATTTCATTATTATAGTTATGTCCGGGCTTTAAGATTTCAAATTCCAATTCAGTCCTTTCATATTCACCCAAGACCTTCCAGAAATCTATCAACTTCTTTTTCAGATGATGGGGCATGATTATCTTGTATTCTGCCTCTTTTGAACTCAACCAAGATGCTTTGGTAAGAGATGGTAAGTCCTGGATATGATCCAGATGACCATGAGTGAGACATATAATATCTATATCTTCTGCTTTGACACCGACTTCGGAGAGCCTCAATGGTATTCCCATACCGCAGTCTAAGAGGATGTTTTTCTCTGAAGTTTCCACCAAGACACCGGACTGGGCTCTTCCAGGTAAGGGTATTCCACCTGAGGTTCCAAGTAGAGTCACATCCATAATCTTCACCAAAAGCTGCTTATATTTATCAGCGATTAAATTTTTTCATTGATAATTCTTCAAGAACCAATCGATAGTCTCCTCTATCCCTTCTTCGATGGAGATCTTTGGAGAGTAATCTAATTCTTTTTCGGCCTTACTTATATCTGCGTAATTCCTATATATCTCTCCTTCCCTTTTTTCACCGTATCTAGCATCGGGGACCTCTTCGTCTCTTTCTTCCAATTTATTTTTTAATAAAGAGTATAGATCATTTATCGAAGTTTCTTCTCCTGTAGCTATCTGGAAGAGTTCAAAATCTTCATCGAGTTCCTCAGTACAGGACAAATAAAGGGCTTGAGAGATATCTTTGGTGTGGATAAAATCTCTCGTTTGATCTCCATCCCCATAGATCATAGGGGTTTCACCATCGAGGATCTGTTTTATGAACTTAGCCACCACACTACCTTTATGCCACGATTTTGGTCCGTATACGTTGGAAAAGCGCAGAGCCACAGTAGTGAGGGAGTGACTCCCCGAGTAAGCACTGCAATATCCTTCACAGGCTAATTTACTTGCGCCATATGGCGCCAACGGCTGAGGGATTTTTTCTTCATCTATAGGCATTTTCTGCTCACCCAGCGGTGCCGCGGAAGAAGCTAAGATGAAGCGCTCTACATCCATCTCTACCGCTTTCTCTAAAAGATTTATCGTTCCCATTATATTGATATCTGCATCCTCTTTGGGATTCTCTATCGAATCGATGACGCTCGTTTGAGCAGCAAGATGGATAACGAAATCACAGTCTTTGATAGCTCTTTCTACATGATTTACGTTCCTTATATCTCCTCTAAAAAATTCAACTCTCTCTTCAGAGAATCCCTCTATAGCCTTTAAATATTCAATCCTTCCCTGGCTAAGGTTATCGAGAACCCTTATATCCCAGTCTGATCTTTGTAGGATGAACTCAACAAGATTCGTACCCACAAATCCGCATCCGCCGGTTACAAGCAATCTAACCATCTTTTCTATTACCTCGCTGAGTTAAAGCAGAGAGTCGGTCTGTATTTAGCTTTTATTGAAAAGTCTGAGAAATAAGTATGTCGAGTTTATCGAAGAATCATATTGGTATCGGGACCAGGCTTATTCATATCTCCGCTTTTCCTTCTCGCTTGAGCATGTCCATCATCTTTTCTATCTCTTTCTCCAGTTTCTCTTCGTCCTCAAGTTTATTCCTCACCTTCTTATTCTGTTCCATGAGTTGTTTTTTTTGCTTGAGTTCTTCTTCCCTCTTTTGTCGCTTCAACCCTATGACTTCGTCCTTCATCTCCATCGCTCTCTTGTGGTAGTGATCTGCCCTCTCCTTCTGCTCTATGAAATTTTCGTGAAGATTATCTGCTTCTTCGGATATACTATTGATTTCATCGTAGAGCTCCTGGATCTGGTCATGGTAATCTTGAGAGGCTTCAGAATATTCGACTACCATCTCGTGTTCTTCGTCTGCTTCTTTGAAGAGCTCGTCTATCTTTTCGTCGAGCTCTTCGACCTCATCCATTATCTGGTCCTGCTCTCCAAGGAGTTCTTTTTTTCTCTTCAGTTCTTCTGTCTTCTCTTTCAGTTCGTCTAACAATTCGTTTTCTTCTTCTACGGTAAGCGCGGTGGTCTCCTGTTTTCTCTCTAATTGGTCGATCTCTACCTTGATTTCTTGCACCTTTTGAGATAGATTGTTATCTATTTCATCTCTTTTTTCTTTCTTGAATTGTATGAGTTCTTTCGCTTTAGATTGAAGTTCATTCCTTTTCTTTTTGTGTTCCTTCGCCTTATCTGTGAGTTCATCCCTTTTCTCTTTCAGTTCGTTCACTTCTTCGTGAAGTTTGTTCTTCTCCTCATTCAAATTGTCCCTTTCTTCTCGAAAGAAATTCGCCTTTTTGTTCAACTCGTTCCTCTTTTCCACTAGGTTTCTAAATTTCTCTTCCGCCTTTCCGATCTTCTGTGGGTCCAAGTCTTCGTTCTCAACCATCGCCTATCAATCCAAACTACGTCTCTCTAAATAATAAGGTTTTCCCCGGATAAACCTACTACACCTAAAACTGTCGACATCTTACACTGAACGATAGGATGAAAAAAGTATTATACTAAATGGTATTCTAAGAAATAAAGCACACCATGGCCGTGGTGGTGTAGTGTGGCAGCATGCGGGACTGTGGATCCCTTGGCTCGGGTTCAAATCCCGACCACGGCCCTTTATTTGAGGTGCATATATCCTTTCTATTGTAATCGAGTTTAACGAATAGGATATTGAAGGAGATCACTCTATACTTTAATTAGGTCGACTTTCCATCCTGTAGCAGGACCCTTTTTCACTATCTTTTTCAATTACTATACCTTTTGGACTTATCCTAGTCACCCTCTTCAATTCTGATTATCAGGCCTGCTCTCAAGATAGGAAGGACTTGCTTTGTATTTACCCTTTATAATCTTTTTAGAATCTCAAAATACATCTTCACTTCATTTATCTACCAATGTTAATCCAAAAAGCCGTTACTCAATCATAAAGAACACAGCGAACGTCAACATCATCTACCCGACGAAGTTTAGGTTCTTCTATCTCTTTGAATTTCACTTCTAATCTATCATCCTTCCTCTCCTTAGACTCGACGGCTTTCATCATGGGAATATCCTGATCTTCATATAATCTTTCCACATACTCCCAAACCCTTG
>JBMCEH010000048.1:0-7600 GCA_048620775.1 Candidatus Natronoplasma sp.
AACTAAGGGTAATTAATAGGTATAAAAAGAGTGATTAAATATGGAAGGTCTAACGATAGAAAATGTGGTAGCCTCCTCATCTATAGGAGAGGAACTAGATTTATGGGATGTTCACGAAGCATTAGATGATTCGGAGTACGATCCGGATAAGTTCCCCGGGTTGATCTATAAACTCAAAGAGCCCAACACGTCTATACTCCTCTTCTCCAGCGGAAAGATGGTCTGCACTGGCGGTGTCACGCTTGAGGAACCTCAAGCAAGTGTAGACAAAGTGAAAAAGCTGCTTAACGAAAATGGTATAGAAACTGCCGACGAAGTTAAAGCCGAGATACAGAACATAGTAGCCTCTTATGCACTGAATACTGACTTGAATCTCAACTCAGTAGCGATAACTCTGGGGCTAGAAAGGGTAGAATACGAACCTGAACAGTTTCCTGGATTAGTTTACAGATTACAGGACTCTCCAGTTGTTCTTCTACTGTTCGGATCTGGAAGGATGGTTTGTACTGGTGGCAAAAACGAGGAGCAGTTACGAGAGGGAGTCGAGCACATAAAAGACGAATTGAAGAAAGCCGGACTCCTCTCATAAAATTGCTCAACCGGCGGCGACCTCTTCTAGGAACAGCTCTATCTTATCCCTATAATCCCTCTCGAGGGGTCCTTTTTTCCCTTCAGTTTTAAATTGCAGGTTGCCAGCACCCTTTCTCAAACCTCTTTTGTTCAACATCTTCTCCATCTTAATCGCTGCTTTACCTCTCCCATCACTCGACGTAGTGAACAGGGCGTACTTTTTTCCCTTTCTTGCAAAAGGTGCCTTTTTGATTAGTCTTCTTATCCTTCTTGAAGGACCTCTTAAATGAGTTGGAGAACCAAAAATGTAAATGTCTGCATCACCAATCTTATCGGGCTTGGTCTTCCTGGCATTATATACATGGCCCTCGTTACCTCTCTCTTTTATGATATCCATCAAATCCTCGGCGATCTTCTCTCCATTACCATCTTTACTGTCATAGACAATGTTTATCTTCATTTTTTTTCACCCAATTCAATAATGGGCGGAGTAGTATTTGAACTTATCTTAACTTTGAATAAAATTTGTAACCTCACAATTCCTTCGCCATGTCGGTCTTTTCCCAAGTGAATTCCGGTTCATCTCTCCCGAAATGACCATAGGCCGCAGTCTTTTCATATATCGGCCGTAATAAGTCCAGGTGATCTATTATAGCTCCCGGTTTTAATGGAAATCTCTCCCTAACTAGTGTCTCGATCTCCCTCTCCGGTATCTTGTGAGTTCCGTAGGTATTCACCAGGATACTGGTCGGTTCTGGCACTCCGATAGCATAACTAAGTTGAACCTCACATTTTTCGGCTAGATCTGCCGAAATGATATTCTTCGCTACGTATCTTGCCATATAGGCTCCCGAGCGGTCCACCTTTGAAGGGTCTTTTCCCGAAAAGCACCCTCCTCCATGGCTTCCGTGTCCGCCGTACGTGTCTACAATTATCTTCCTACCGGTCAAGCCTGTGTCAGCTTGGGGACCTCCCAAAACGAATCGTCCTGTCTCATTTATATTGTAAGTGGTATCTTCATTCAGTAGGTCTCCACAGACAGGTTCTATCACCTCTCTTTTTATGTCCTCTCTTAACTCATCTTCATCCAAATCTGGATCATGCTGAGCCGCGATAACCACGTCTCTAACACCTTTTGCGGTATCACCTTCATATTCGAGAGTTACCTGCGACTTACCGTCGGGTCGCAGATAATCCATCGTTTTTTCTTTACGAACTTCGGTGAGTCTCTTAGAGAGTTTGTGTGCTAAAATAATCGGTCTTGGCATCATCTCCTCCGTTTCATTGGAAGCATAACCGAACATGATACCCTGATCTCCCGCACCCTGAACTTCTCTATCAACTCCCCGTGATATGTCAGGACTTTGTGAATGCAGCGCGGTCATCACGCCGCAAGATTCTGCTTCAAATCCATATTCTGCCTTCGTATAACCTATATCCGCTATTGTCTCACGCACCACTTCGTTGACGTCAACATATCCTTCACTAGTCACTTCACCAGCCACTAACGCCAACCCGTTGGTCAAGATCGTTTCACAGGCGGCTCTAGACTGAGGGTCCTGTCTGATAAGTTCATCTAGGATCGAATCACTGATCTTATCCGCCATCTTATCTGGGTGACCTTCAGTTACCGATTCAGATGTGAGTAGATATTTCCTATCTCTATTCCTTCTTCTCATTTATAATACAACTCCTTATTTTACCACACCTCTCCCCATATGACTGCTCTAACTTAAAGTTAATCTTTTTGTATTCATAGCCTTTGGATTATAAAAACATCATATATGGGTAGACCGTTCTCACATTAGACAGGGGGAAACGGAAAAAGGGATAAAGATGGGCGAAACTTGGGATGAAGGACCCGAAAATAAGTTAGGTAAGAAGAGATGTAGTGTCTGTGGAGAGAGATTACAGATAGGAAAAGTTTTCATCCTTAAGGAAGGAAAGTTCTTTCACGAAAGGTGTTACAGGGAAAAAAAGGCGGAGCAGCTTAAAAAAGGAAAAATCGAAATGGATGAATTAACGGAAAGGTCTCAAGAACGATCAAATGAGGATTTCTACAAACCTTCTTTAGGAGAAAGAGCGGATCGATATGAAGGATGGGGACGGAAAAATTATAACTAAAAAGGACTATCATTAAATATGAACGCCAGATACGTTCCTCTTATCGAAGCGGGTCCCGAGAAACAGATGGCTATAGACGAGGCTATATTGAGGAATTTTGACCGAGGAAACAGTATCCCATCTTTTAGATTTTTTAGATTTAGACCTTCAGCTATAACCCTGGGATACTCTCAGTCTGTCGACGAAACCATCGATGTTCAAACCTGTAAAGATTACGACATACCATACGTGCGAAGGATCACTGGTGGAGGGACCGTTTTCCACGACTATGAAGGAGAGATAACGTATTCTGTCGTGACCGAAAAGATGGAAGGGAACATCGAGGAAAGCTTTAGAGAACTACTCGGACCGATAATGGAAACACTCGAAGAATTTGGACTTGAGCCAGAGTTCAAGCCATATAACGATGTCCTCGTAAACAAGAAGAAGATATCCGGTAGTGCCCAGCGAAGAGGAAAAAAGGGGTTACTACAACACGGCACTCTCATGTTTGCCACCGATCTAGAAAAACTAGCTGAGATATTGAAGATCGACCATAAAAAACTCAAAAAGAGAGGGGCCGATTCATTTTTAGATCTCGTCACCACTATGAAAAAAGAGACCGGAAAAAAACCTGACCCTAGAAAGTTAGTCGATGTGATGAAAGATAAATATGAGGACTATTTTGGGGAAAATGTAAAAAAGGAGAAGTTGAAAAAAGAAGAGATAGAACTCGCAGACGAGTTAGAAAATAAATACGGATCGGAAAAATGGTTGAATGAAAGGAAATGGAGATAGATATGCAGATCAGAGTTTCTTACGGTACCGCACTAGAACTTGGTCTTAAAAGTGGTGAGACGAAGGAAAGACCGACGACCGCTTATCTTATGGTCCCTGGAGAAGGAAAATGTAGGGGAGGATGTATTTTCTGTCCACAATCTAAAGGAAGATCGAAGTGGCTGTCAAGAGTTTCATGGCCCCTTTTTGAACTCCAATCGGTTAAAGATAAACTCTCCGCATCCGATTTTGAACGTGTCTGTATACAATCACCAGACATCCCCAATTACGAAAAAAATATCAAGAAAGTCGTGAGTGAATTGAACAGCTTGGAAAAGCCGATATCACTATCCGCACCTCCCTTGGAAAAGGAAACCTTAAAATCACTAAGGGGCTCGGTGGAAAGGATAGGAGTGGGGATAGATGCAGCTACCGATACCCTCCGCAGTGAGACAAAACCATCCTACCAACCGATGGTCTTCTGGAATCATCTAGGTAATGTGGTGGAGGTCTTTGGGAGCGGAAATGCTACAGCCCATTTAATCGTTGGATTGGGAGAAAATTTTGGAGAACTAGCTACCGCGATAAAAAAATCTACTCAAGTAGGTGCAGTAGTATCTCTTTTTCCTTACAAAGATGGAAAGGACGAAGCCGAATTATCTTACTATAGAAGAGCGCAGCTGATCGCATCGCTTATAGATGAAGGTATAAGTACGAAAAAGGCGCTGAAGCTCATCTCTGAACGACCGCGAAAAGCTCTAGAGTTGGTGGATGAAGAACGAGCTTTTCAGACTAGAGGATGCCCCGGGTGCAACCGTCCTTATTACACATCCTCCCCCGGAGATGAACAAAGAAATTTTCCTAGAAAACCTACTATTGAAGAAATAGAGAAGATCAGAAGGGATATCATCGGGGAGGATCACTGAGATGGACCCAATAGAGAAGACGATGAGAGCTTATGACAACATCGCAGAGCGGTACTGCGAAATCACCGAAAAAGAGGGCGATAGAGATTTTCAGAAAAAGATGCTCGATAGAACATTGAGGTTCATTCCACCTGATCCAAGAATCATCGATCTAGGCTGCGGCGATGGAAGGGACACAGATTACCTTCGAAGGAAAGGTGCTGATGTAGTGGGTATAGACTTATCCAAAGAGATGATAAAACTCGCTAGGAAGAAGTATCCTGAATGCGGTTTCTTGTGCTCCGATATGAGAGATACCGTATTCCCAGATGACACGTTTCATGGCGCTTGGGCGAGCACTTCTCTTACTAATATTCCAAAATCCGAACTTTCAAGCGTTGAGAACGAGATTTACAGGATACTCGAAAAGGGCAGTATCTTCTGTTTCAGTTTCAAGGTCGGCGAGGGGGAAGGTTTTGAAGAAAGCATCGTCGAAGGATTTGAAACATACCAGTCTTATTACACCATGGACGAATTAAAGAATGAGCTCAACCTATTCCAAGTAATCGACAGCAAAGAATATCCCGGAAAGATATTCAACAACAAATTCATGTACTGCTGGGCTAGAGCTAGATAATAAATGGAGAAAAATAGGTCTTTTTTTTAGAAAAAGATGGAAAACGGTCCCAGGTAATATCCCGCTACGAACGTACCACCTATAAGTCCGATCAAGATGATGTAATTCTTAACACTCCATCCAAATATCTTTCTGCCATCTAAAGGTCCGAGGGGAAGAAGATTAAATCCACCTAAAAAAAGATTGACATATGAGACGAAAGCCAATACGAAAGATAGCAGCCCAAAACCATACAGATCCGTCGCGTAAGAGCTGATCAAAAAAGCAGCTCCAACTACCCAGTTTGTTGCGGGTCCGGCGGCGCTTATCTTACCGTTCTGTTCTCGAGTTATATGACCTCTGATCATGACTGCTCCGGGAGCAGCGAAAACAAACCCGAAAAAACTGAATACGAGTGCCATCATCAGACCCCAACGCCACATCCGGAATTCAGCCCAGCAGCCATACATGCGAGCGAGTTTGCGGTGGGCTAATTCATGAAAAACGAAGGCGGTCCCTACTGAAAGGAACGAAATAACTAAAAAAATCGGGAAGGAAGCACTAATTATACCACTTACACCACCGGTGAAGCTTATAGCAAAAGCAAGAGTCAAAATAGCTAAAGCCACCAGTAAGTGCTTTACCTCAACATTACTCAGTCCCTTTTGATTCTGAATATTTACCCGAGTATAACTGCCACGGTTCATCTTTTAAGCACCTCATCATAAAAACGTTTCTTGATTTTCTTTACAGCCTCATCGATCTCATCGAATTCATCTAAGGGTATTTCGCCTCCCGCCGCATGAGGATGTCCTCCAGCTTCACCGATATCAGAATACGCATCATCCATTATCTTTCCCACATTCAACTGTAAATCCTTACTCCTAGCAGACATATGTATTTTATCATCCTTTATCCCGTATACTAAAACGGTTAGGATATCTCGTTCTCTCAACAAAAAGTTAGCTATCTGGGCTATATCGTCCTTATGAGATATGTTGCCAGAGAACGCAGTCATAACGCTATCTTTGAATTCTCTATCAGAAATCGCCCGGCCCATGGCGCTTACGGTATCAGAATATATCGGTGTGTTTTCGAGAACATCTAGTATATCCTTGTCCGCTATAGCACTCAGATAAGAAATAACTTTGTAATCACTAGACGATATGTTTTTGGTATAATCATTCGTATCAACCTTTATTCCTATAAGCAAGGCAGAGGCTAAAATAGAGGATATCCCTATATCTAGATTCAAGAGGTGTTTGGTCATGAGAGTCGATGTTGCGCCTATATCGCCCCTTATCTCAGTGTATTCCTTGGCCCTAACATCTCGGTTTGTTAGATGGTGATCTATTATCAAATCGGGTTCGACTTCGTTCGGTACACTGCTCATGGATGTTTCGGCAAAATCTACAAAGGCTATCTTGTTAGTACTCTCCAGTACATCTTCAATAGAATCTTTGTTTATCTTCTCTATGATGAAATCTGTGTTCTGCATGAATATTTCTGTCTCCGGATGACCAAAATCTCCTGAAAAGTACGTTTTTGCCTCGATTTCTGCATCTTCACAAATTTGTTCTAAAGCTATAGCTGAAGCTATCGAATCCAAATCTGGTTCATCATGCATAAATATAGATATATTACCACGAGCCGATGAGATAGCCTTTTTCAGCTCCTGACTTTTTCTTCGAGAAAAATAGTCTTCCAATTTTTTAAAAATCAGAGTCTCTATCCATTCTTCTTTTACCACGATCTCATCTAATTTCGAATCCATTATTTCATCTTTTTTGATCCTATCTAGGATCGCGAACTGATATATGTCAGGATCCATTTCCTTAACTTTTCCTGAAAGGTAATCTAATTCCTCTTTATCGGTCTCAAGATAGACTAATGCCTCTATATCTCTAGACCTATCTTTAATGAAATCTAGCAATTCATCGGGTCCTGTTTCATCTGACCTGTACACTGCAGACTCCTTCCCTCTAGATTTGACCATTCTTTGAAATCTCTTTAGATCACTATCATTACTGTAGATCACATACATCCTTTCTCCTCTCATTCATACGTTCGGTTAAATTCGCCCTTTATCTTTTCGAAGTATTTTTCCTCAAATGCGTCGGGCGAAATCGAGGCAACCAGGCACCCTTCATTTTCTGTGACTTTGTCTCTAGAGAAGTTCAGCAGCCGAAGCACCTTATTTTCCTCGTTATAATTTGTCATAAGGGGGATACCAGAAAGAAAAACAACACCTTTCCGATTAGATTTTAGATAACTACCTATGGCATTTGAAAGTCCCGAAAGATCCGACGGTGATATCTTTTCGATCTCGACTTCATCCTCATAGTCGTTTGCTCCCTTTGACCGGGATAGCCAAATGAATCTGCAGTCCGTTGATGGTATCTCAAACTGGTCTATCATCTTTTGTGGGTCTTCACGCAGTATCAAAAGGGCAGATGCACCTCTTTCTACAACATCCACCAACTCTCTGATAGACTCTTCCAACCTATCCTCTACAAAAAGATAAGCATCGCCTTTTTTCCATGGAATATCCCTCTCAGAGATTTCTGTTTTATAGGTGGATTCTTCATCTTCCTCTTGTAGAGAAAGCATTTCGGGACTATCTTTCAAC
>JBMCEH010000049.1:0-7316 GCA_048620775.1 Candidatus Natronoplasma sp.
GATATATGGTGACCGCTAATTGGGAATGATTTAATCGAACATCTCAAATATCATCTCTTTTGACTAGATTTTAAAAACGTAATCTCCATTTTCGTAATGGACTTCGATTTCATCACGCCCTATCTCCAGGCTCTCAGCTCTTTGAGTATTGAAACTGTGGAGCGGCATAGAGCCCTTGACGACGCCATTCTTGTTAACCTTGAATGTTTTCGAGCCTTTTTTCATCACGATCGAATTATGATCTCTATCGACTTCAACATCGCCCTTCTTTTCTTTCACAACTCGTAAGATCTCATCCAGATCGGAAACGGGTATACGTTTTTTCGAGTCTATTCCCATTCTAAGCCTCCCTACTAGATAATCTATTCTCAAGTTAATAGTTTTTTTGTCCTCGATTTATCTTTCCTGTTTTTTTTATCAGGATTGAGTGACTAAGCCAAAATGTCTAGAAGTTCTCGCAGCTGCTTTATCTCTATATCCGCAGCCGGTCCATCTACTTTCTCTTCACCGTACCTGTTCAGCCAACAGGTCCTCATACCAACTTTCTTTGCACCTTTCACATCGGTCCTGAATGAATTTCCCACGTACAAACAGCGAGCGCTGCTTTTATCGACCAAATCTATAGAGTGATAAAAAATATCCTCATCTGGCTTTCTAGAACCCACTTCTTCGGAGAAGACGTATGTATCAAAGTATTCGGTCAATTCCAAGGCACGGAGTTTCTGCATCTGAATTTCTTCGGTGCTGTTGGTGAGAATACCCAATTCATATTTAGAGTTCAGATATTCAACGAGTTTTTTAGCTCCTTTTATTTCAACGGGTATAGAAGGGTAGATATTATAGAATTGTCTATGAAAAGTTTCAGTAAAATCTTCGCTTACACCTACTTTTTTCAGAAATCTCTCACTCCTGTTCCATCGTAGATCTTTCATAGGAGCAGAGTTCCTAAACTCCTCGATAGCCTCGCTATCAGCTTCTTCAAACGCCTGGGCGATATCATCCATATCCACTCCATCGAAAACTTGATATCTATTTTTTATTTGACAAAGTGCTATTTTATAGGCCTTCTGTTGGTCGAATAGAGTATCATCCAAATCGAAAAATATCACTTCTATTTCTTCTAGCTCTAGCTTTTGCATGTTTCAAAAGAAAGGCTGGTCCTTAATAAGTTTAGATGATTTGGGCAGATATCTACATTTCTTTTTGTTCTCTTCATCGTATTTTTCCAAAAGGATAAAGATTGTATCATTTAAAGAAACTAATTTCATATATGGACAAAAAGACGATAGTAGTCCTGATCGGTTTGATATTGATAATAGACGGAATGGTAGCTATAGTCTATGCTGAACCCGCTGGAGATGAAGGTTCTGAAGAAAGCAGGGGGATCGCAGACATCAGCGAAGATGTAAGTCCGTACTTCTAGTACGGTGTAGCACTCGTATTATTGGGCGTGGTTATAATATCTATGGCGATAATCAAGATGGTGTGATCGATCTAAGATTTTTTATTTATAATCTATTTCTGATTTTGTTACGAACATCGATGAAGTGAATAAGAGTGTCCGGGTTAAAAGAGATGTTCGTATCAGTCACATATTTAAAGAGACTAGATGATTTAATTGACCTTCCTCAAGGTCATGACAATAAACCATATAACTAACTGTTTATTTCTTCCTAAAAAATGGTGGACGATGTGAACAACACCGGAGGGAAGATCGTAGAGTATGAGCCATCCATGGCCAAAGATGTAACGGAGATGTTCAACAAGTTCAAGGAGTCCTGGCCAGGAGGCTTCGGTGGGGGCATACCGTTCGATGAAGAGAGGGTTAGTGATTGGTTCGACGAGAGTTCTTCTATCGCTGATCTGATCGCAGTAGATGAAGATGGTATTCCCGTTGGAATTTGCGAACTCACGCCTCATTGGAGAGAAAAAAATGCGGCCTATGTTGGTCTGCTTGGAGTTATCCAAAGGGCAAAGGGAAAAAAGTTTGGTAAACGCCTTTTACTGAGATCAATAGAAAAGGCTATCCAAGAGAGTATAGAGAGAGTGGAGCTTCACACCTGGTCCGGTAATATCAACGCTATGCCGCTTTACAAGAAGGTCGGTATGTTCTGGGTCCCTGATACCAGCGTTTACATGCAGGACTATATCCCTCTATTACATCAGAACGAACTAACCAAGGAATGGTTAGATGTACACGAGGACTGGTACCAGCATCAGCAGAGGGAAATAAAACAAGAACCAGACGAGATGACGGTACAGGATATGAAGATATACCGCTATAGATTCGAAGCTGAAGATGATAGGATGGAAGTCGATATCGACAGGTACGGGTGGGGCATCACCGGTATTTCAAGAAAGATAGGGGATGAAGAATTTACTATAAAAGCAAGAGTCGATTCACACGAGATATTTGTAGGTGTAGAGAATCGTTACCTTATAGAGATAAAGAATGATACTGAAAAGAAGAAAGAGATAGATATCGAGGTGATGTCCTTTGAGGGACTGAAATTTATGGAAGATTTTCCCTCCTCCATTTTATTAGATAAAGGAGAGACCAAAATCATTTCTAGAGAATTCATAGTGAATAACGAGGCTGAAACCTATGAATCCTCTCACAAATCTTCTGAGACCATCAATACCTTCTTCAAAATTAACGGTAGAGAGTTCAAACTCGTTACAGGCGGTAAGATCAAACCAGCGGTAGAAGTTGGCACCTATAGAGACTTTAACTGTCTGTTCTCTGGTAAGGAAAAGGAGATATATTTTGATCTGAAAAACAGTACTGAAAAAGCGTTGAGCGGCGAGATCGTCTTTGAGGTCGATGGAATTAAGAAGAGGAAAGAATTCACATTAGATAAGAAAGAAAACACCGGCACAAGTCTACCGATCCAACTCGATTTTGATGATGAAGAAGTTGAGTACATCAAATTGAACCCATATATAGAAAGGGAAGATGGATTGTTCCCGATGGAAACTTATAAGCACCCTCTTGTGAATGATGTCCAAGGTTTGCTAGCCTTGGCTGAGAAAGAAGATGAAGTTTATCTCATCAATAATGAATTAAAGGTAGAAGCGGAGTTGGAAGGAGGAAAGATCACCGTCAGTGAAGAGTCTAGAGATTCTGAACTTCCCTTCGAGTTAAGGCAGCAGGTTGGACCTCCCTTCGGCAAAACCCGTGATTCGACACTAAGATACGAATATGATTTGATAGAAGATGGAAAAGGACTGCACCTCGTTCTACATGGAGAAAGTCAGCATAAACCTGGTGTATTTATTAAAAAGCATATTAGAATCCAAAAACACTCCTCTGAAGTCGAATTTTGGTCCGAACTTAAAAACGTAAGTGATAAGACTATAAAAACGGCTTCGGAAACGAGTACTAGAAAATGGGGTTTTGATATTGAACCCTATAATAGTAAAGCAAAACTGTACACACCTCTCGGTGACGAGTTGATAGAAAGCGATCCCGTTACAGATATGTTATCTGGAACACTTGTACCTACAGAGCCTGAGGAATGGAAAGAGACATGGACCGCTTATGAGGACATCTGTGACGGAGCCGTATCCGGACTCATTTGGAGTGATAAGAACGTAAAAAAGATAAAACTGATCGGAGGTCTGCTCAATGAATTGAAGAGCGTATCCAAAAAACTTGAGCCCGGTGAGAGTTTCGAGAGTACCCGTCTCTGGATATCTGCGAAGAAACCCTCTTTGAATTCTTTTAGAAGGACGTGGAACAGATTGGTAGGAAACAAAGACATCAACCAACCTGAGCGTATCTACGGTAAACTCCGTAGGAAACATATCACCGCTAGATTAGACGATAATATTTTGATCGTAGAGGGATCAAACAAGAGAACTGTGATAATCGATAAAGCAGTAGATTATCCGATGCCCGGTGAATATTCTATTATGTCCCCGGAGTACATGGATTGTTCTTTCGGTAACGGAAAAGATAGGATAGAAATATGTAAAGAAAATGATAAGGAAGAGATACATCTTCCCCTAGATATCGATGTTGTCGAAGAAACTACGAGATCTGTTGATGATATCACAGTTCATTTCAGTGGCGAAAGAGAGCTTGATTTTCAGCTTCCGATCATAATAACTAAAGAAGGAAAAGTGGAGGTTAAAGAAGTTGAACTCGAAGGGAAAAAAGCGCTTCATGTGGATAACGGGGAGATCCGATTCGATGTTCTAGACGATCTTGGAGGAAACTTGATAAGACTTAAAGACTCTGAAGGGAAAACGTATTTCGATGATAATTTTCCTGAAGTTGAACCAAAAAGTTATTTCGAGAACCACGTAGGTGGGATAGAACCTAAATTTATGACTCCTAAGACTTTCGGGTCTTTTTTCGATATAGAAGATGTTTCATCTGAGGAGGTTACTGACGGTATATGGAAAGGTGTAAAGGTAGATATTAAGATAGAAAAACTCGATGCCCTGAGAGGTCAAGAATTCTCTATAAGATACTTGACGTTACCTGGGACAAAACTTATCAAAATAGTGTTGGTGCACGAGAATCCTAAAGAAAGAGAGGTTAACTGGTTGGTTGAGTTGTTTATAGATGTTCTACTGAAAGATTCTCTTGAAAATACCATTGTAGAGTGTCCCGGAGAGTACGAGGTTTTTAAACGCAGGTATCAGACGCAAAATTTCGTACCTCCTGTTAATATCAAAAAACCCTGGTTTTACTTTAAAAAAGAAGATGTATCCATTGGTGGGTTCGCTGTTGAGGGATCGCCCGTCTATTCTACAGTTTTGTGCAACGACGAGATCAACATGGCTTTCCTAGCTACTAACATGGTTAGCGAGGCGTTGGGCGAGGAAGAGATAGAGATGGGGATCCTATTAGATGTTTCCAAGGACGATATAGAAAAGGCTAGAAGAGCACTTGGTTCGAAGTGAAAAAGAGAAGTTTTTTCGACTTTATAATGACAGTTTTTTTCACTCATCTCCCATAACACCTTGAACTACTTGACCGTACATATCCATGACCTCATCGGCTCTCTTCACCCAATATTCTCTACCATCCTCCAGGGCTACTTTCTTCTTGATGGGGACGTGCGATCGGATCAAGTCATTAGCCATGGCCAAGGCCTCTAGAGCCTCTCCTTTATCGGGCGCACTTATCAGGATCTCTCTGATATCATCTCCGGACTCGAATGTTCCGAGTCTCTGTATTATCACGATATTATTGATATCGAATCGTTTTCGTATTAAATCCTTGATCTTGTGCATGCTGTTCTTAGTGGTACTTCCATAAGACTCGATCTTCACAAATTTTACTCTAGATCCTTTTCTCATATTCCGTGCCCGCTCGGTAAGGGTTACTAGAGCGTCAGTATCATCATAGATCATCTTTTCTTTGAACTTCTGCAGATCTACCTCGTCCTCTTTCAATATCACTCTGTCGTTCATTCTTTAAAACCAAGTTCTATCACGATTATTTTAAGTTGATGGTAAGATACTATAATCTTTAAAGCAATCTAGCATGACTTTAAGAAATATAGCGAAAACATTATACCCTTGTTAAGCTACCAGCAGACAGGGCGGATGAAGCGGGCCTGTGGGGATTCGAAGATAGGCGTTCGAAATCTTTCGATGATGATATACTTTTTGAAAAATTAAGTTCGGAGGACAAGTATTTCCAAAAAGAAGATAAAAAACTGGAAGGTGAGCAAAATGCATGAAGATGTTCGGAACTATGATGAATCGCAACCTGTAGATACGGGCCTGTGGGGATTCGAACCCCAGGCCGATCGGTTAAGAGCCGATCGCTCTGCCGGGCTGAGCTACAGGCCCAATTAATGGGTTTCAGTGATGAAGTGTGTCAATATAAAATATTTACCCTCCTAACATTTGTCAAAATCTGTGCAAAACGTTTTTATATCTTCTCCACTGTATTTGTCATACAAAGCGTCAGACATGGTGGGTCGATGGGAAAAAAATTGCCGAAATATCTGAAAGAGGATGAAGTGAGGAAACTCCTGAACGCCCCAGAAAGGACCAAGGTAAGGGACAGGCTCATCCTTCGCATCCTGTACAGATGTGGTCTCCGGGTGTCAGAACTGACTTCCTTAAAGATACAGGATATAAGTTTTAGAGAAGGTATGATCACCGTGAGAGGTGGTAAAGGAGATAAAGACAGGATAGTTCCTATAGACGATGATACTCTGGACCTGATACAGCTCTACAAGGAGGACGAGGACAAAGGGGTGTTGATCCTCTCGCAGAGAGAAAAAGCTCTATCCACAAGACAGGTCGAGAGGATAGTTAAGAAGTACGCCAAAAAGGCGGATATAAAAAAGAACGTCTATCCGCATATGCTGAGACACAGTTTCGCTGTCCATTCTCTTAAATCAGGTATGAACCTGAGAAGCGTCCAGAAGATGCTTGGGCATTCTTCACTTACCACAACTCAGATCTATCTTGATCTCACTGGAGAAGATTTGAAGGAAGATTACGAAAAACATCCACTTCCTGCCTAACATTTATATCGATATATCTTATTACCTTTCTTAAATCCTGCAAGGTGAGATTATGGAAGAGGTTTTTGAAAAAGTAGACGAGATGAAAGGAGAGATGAAAGATTCGCTTATGGAGATGATCCGCATACCTGCGATAGGGCCAAGTAATGATGGAAAAGGCGAGAAGGAAAGAGCGGAATTCATCCTTGACTTGATAGATGATTTCGGGTTTGATTCGATAGAGAGGCACGATGCCGAAGACGATAGAGTGCCTGACGGGATAAGACCAAATATAGTAGCCATCAAAAAAGGTAAGACCAATAAGAACTTGATCATAATAAGTCACATGGATGTCGTCCCTGAGGGGGACCTGGAGGAATGGAACACAGATCCCTTCGATCCTGTTTTCAAGGAAGGAAAGATATATGGCAGAGGAGCTGAGGACAACGGTCAAGCGCTCATATCCAGCATATATGCGATCAAAGCTCTCAGTGACTTAGGAATAAAACCCGAATACAACGTCAAGATAATGATGGTCTCAGATGAAGAGACCGGCAGCGAGTACGGAGTTAATCACATCTTAGAAAAAAACTTGATCAAAGAAGACGATATGGTCGTCGTTCCAGATCACAGTGAAGATCAGGGCAAAAAAATAGAGATCGTGGAAAAGGCTGGATTATGGGTGAAGATACTCGTGCACGGAAAGCAGGGCCACGCAGCTTTCCCTGATCAGAACATAAATGCCAACAGGATCGTAGCTAGGTATCAAAACCTAGTCGATGAGGAACTGCACCACGAGTTCGATGAAGAAGACGAACTCTTTTCTCCTCCTCAAAGCAC
>JBMCEH010000050.1:0-7283 GCA_048620775.1 Candidatus Natronoplasma sp.
ACTTTACCCATTCCTCGGAGGAAGATATAAAAAGAGGTATCAAGGCTCTCGGAAAGGTCATCAAAGAGGAAATTGAAACCATCGAAGTAGAGGAAGAAAGTCCTATCTCTCCCTGAGCAAGGGATGGATGTTCAACAACATCTCTGAAACCTCTTTCTTTTCAGCTATTTTCTTGATCTCTTTAGGCTTCATCCGACCATTTTCGGTTATGAACTCGGCCCGTTTCAATTGAGTCAGCTCAAAATAGTCATTTTTCACGACAACAAACTCGTTATCCCAAACCTCTTTAGGAGGATGAGATTCTCCTTTTGGCGTAGGAATTTTAGAGGGCAAAATTTTTGAAGTGTCCGCAACCACGTAGAATTCCTTTTCTAAAGTATCGGAGGTGATAGCAAGTGGTTTTGTTCCGATCTTATTCAGAAAACCTTTCTTTGAAATAGAATCCGCTCCAACAACTACACAATCTATGTTCTCGAGCGCCCTGCACATACCAGCATCTACCCAATATTCGACTTCGATCCCTCGGTTGATTAATTTTTTAGCGGTTTTTCGGCCCTCCATATTTGGTCTAGATTCCAATACTTTTACTTTTTCAACTGAAGATAGTGCTTGGATTACGGTTGAACTATAGCTTAGCGTAAGTATATCGGTATAATTTTTGTCTTGCATCAGTTTCTTCATCTTAGTTGCAGCCTCTCGGTTTCTTGAAAAAAATTTACCTTCTAGATCATCTACTATTGAATCGATATCTTCTTCTTGCTCTAAAGAAAGAAATATCTTGTTTGCTAGATTGACCAACGGTGTTACCGAATATCTATTTATGACAAGTGTTTTCAGATAACTTTCGATTTCTTCTTTTTCTAACCTTTGTATACTTTTAACAACATCTTCAAGAAGTTCAGCAGCACCTTTCTTGTTGTCTCTCAAGATCTCTTCGGCACTCCTATATGTCATGTTACATGATAGGAAGCGTAATTATCAAATTTTGGCTTATATTTTCTCTATCGATAGCCTTATTTAACCCGTATCCCATAACGGTTGAATAACTTAAAAAGGAGTCTAATCCATTCAAATTGGAGGTATAATCACGTCTAAATTAGCTCATTCAAGTAAGATCGCAGATTATTTCCAATCGTTGGAAGAAGAAGCTAAAAACTGTTATGAGATAGCAGAGAAAGCCCGCTCCTTGGGATATGATCCTAAAGAGGATGTTGAAATCCCGAGAGCGGAAGATCTTGCTCTTCGAGCTCAAGAGTTGACGGGAGTAGAAAATACTGCGGAAAAGATAAGGGAACTCAGTGAGAAGTACGACAGGGAAGAAGTCTCGATTAGGATAGCTAAAGAGGTGGCTTCTAGAGACGAAGGTAAAGTCGCCGAAAGGTTGGAAAATGCGGTTAGGATTGGATTAGCTGTATTGACCGAAGGCATACTTGTTGCTCCGCTAGAGGGGATAGGTGGTGTAGAGATAAGAGATAATAATGACGGTAGCAATTACGTTGAACTTTCCTTCGCGGGTCCTATCCGTTCTGCCGGTGGAACCGGTCAGGCGATGAGCGTTCTGATAGCGGATGTCGTTAGGAGAGAGTTAGGGATAGGTAGGTTCAAACCCACCCCTGCCGAAATACAACGTTTTAAGGAGGAGATACCCTTATACAAAAAATCTCTAGGCCTGCAGTATACCCCTACAGCAGATGAAATTTCAATTATAGTGGATGGATGTCCTATCAGTATAAGTGGCGAGGGTACGGGACAGGAAGAAGTTTCGGGAAATAGGGACTTACCTAGGGTCGGTACTAACCAGGTGAGAGGCGGCGCATGTCTTGTGATTGCAGAGGGTATGTGTTTGAAGGCAAAAAAACTGAAAAAGCATGTTGAGAAGCTGGATATTGAAGGATGGGATTTTTTAGATGCATATATAGATGAGTATGCATCAGGGAAAAAAGATGGATCTGAGGGCGAGGACGAAAAGGAAAAAGGCATCGCTCCAAAGTCAAAGTACATCCAGGAAACCATAGCAGGGCGTCCTGTTTTCGGTCATCCGAGCAAAAAGGGAAGTTTTAGACTCAGGTACGGTAGAACTCGTACAGAAGGGTTAGCATCTATAGCGATAAATCCTGCGACCATGTATCTCACCGACGAATTCATGGCGTTAGGAACCCAGATAAAGACTGAGCGTCCGGGCAAAGCAGGGGCGATAACTCCTTGTGACTCGATAGAGGGTCCTACGGTTCTGCTTGGTGATGGGAGTGTGATAAGGATCGATTCACCTGAAGAAGCAAAAGCATTACAGGATGAAGTGGAAGAGATAATCGATCTAGGAGAAGTGCTTATACCCTTTGGTGAATTCATCGAGAACAATCATCCTTTAGTTCCTGGGGCATACTGTCATGAATGGTGGATACAGGAGGTTGAGGAGGACTTAGAAGAGGAAGATATAACCCCTCAAAATGCTGTGGAACTATCAAGAGAAAATGGTTATCCTCTTCATCCAAAATTCATCTATTTTTGGGATTACGTGGAAACAGAGGATATAAAGAAATTGAGGGATTGGATCTCTGAGCAGGGAGAAATATATGATGGGAAATTGATACTTCCTAATGAATCGGAAAAGAAAAAAATATTAGAATCTGTTGGGATCCAACACGAAGTCGAAGAATCTATTATCATTCCAGAGTTTGAACCGATTCTATTTTCTCTAGGGCTAGATGAAGAAAGTCTTACTGAGATCAAAAAATCTGAAGAGGATAGACCTTTAGATTATATCACTGAGCTTGCCGGTGTCCCGATTAAGAGCAAGGGACCTACTAACATAGGGTCTAGGATGGCGAGGCCGGAGAAAGCCAAAGAAAGGAAGATGAGCCCTCCTGTACATGGACTTTTCCCTTTGGGTGAAGCCGGAGGTTCTGAGCGGCTTGTAAAAAAGGCCGTGGAAAAGAACGTGATAGAAGTGGATATAAGTGCTAGAAGATGCTCAAGATGTGGTAAGGGTAGTGCTCAGATAAGATGCTCCTGTGGAGGTAGATGTGATATAGTTGATGAGCCGAAGCAACAGAAGATACCTATGAAAAGCCTTTACAGGCAGGCGCTAAACACACTAGGAGAGGGTGGTAATATTAGAAAAATCAAAGGTGTGAAAGGTCTCATCACGGAGACTAAAACTCCGGAAGCTCTCGAAAAGGCTATTCTGAGAGCAAAAAATAAAATCTACGTATTCAAAGACGGCACATCCCGATACGATATGACTGATCTTCCTCTCACACATTTCAAACCGGAAGAAGTCGGATTGACAGTTCAGCAAGCTAAAAATTTAGGTTATGAAGCGGATATCGAAGGGAGAGAACTTGAAGAGGAAGACCAGATGTTGGAATTGAAACCTCAGGACATGGTGATATCTAAAGAGGCTGGAGGCTATATGGTCAAAGTTGCAGATTTTGTGGATGACTTGCTGGAAAAATATTACGGTCTTGAAGCTTATTACGATGTTGGAAGTAGAATGGATTTGATAGGTGAGCTAGTCGTTGGTCTAGCACCCCATACATCTGGAGGAGTTCTTGGTAGGATAATCGGATTTCACGAGGGCAGGGCAGGGTATGCTCACCCGTTTTTTCATGCAGCGAAAAGGCGGAATTGTGACGGAGATGAGGACTGTATAATGCTTCTCCTCGACGGCCTTATCAACTTCTCTGAAGAATTTTTACCGGAGAAGAGGGGAGGGCTTATGGACGCCCCTCTTGTTTTGACCACAAAGATAGATCCCATGGAGATAGACAGCGAGGCTCATAATGTAGATACATCTTGGGGATATCCTCTAGAATTTTATGAAAGAACTTTTGACTATCCAAAACCGAAGGAAATAGAAGAGATGATAGAAACCGTTGAAGATAGGTTGGATAAAGAATCTCAGTATGAAGGTTTCGGGTATACTCATGAAACTTCTAAATTGGATGAGGGTCCTTCTAGGAGTAGATATACCCGCTTGGGTAAGATGACAGAGAAGATGGACTCCCAGATCAAAGTTGCAGATATGATTAGAGCCGTAGACACAAAAGATGTTGTTAGTAGAGTAATCAATGATCATTTCATACCCGATCTTATAGGCAATCTTAACAAGTTCGGAGTTCAACAGATCAGATGTACTAAATGCAACACAAAATACAGGAGAATACCGTTGAGTGGGGAATGTAGATGTGGTGGTAATCTCACCTTGACCATCCACGAAGGCAGCGTTAAAAAGTACCTGAATTTCTCTTTGGAGATGGTGGAAAAATATGAAGTTCCAGAATATCTCTACCAGCGGGTCCAACAGTTGAATAGACAGATAGAATCTCTTTTCGAAAATGATAAAGTTTCTAATCCAAGTTTAGACGAGTTCTGCTGAATATTCATCCAAACGATGTCAGGCTGGTCTGCTTTCTTTTCTCTAGGCCCTTTTCGTATTGCTGAAGAGCCGATTCAACCCTATCTTCGGAAAAGTCTCTCTCATCACACAAGAATCCCTTAACATCGCCGAGTTCATTTTTGAACTCTATCGAATAGTCATCTGTGACCTCGGGATCTAAGAATATATCTCGGATGGATCGATGATTGTTCACCTCTTTTTCCTTTTCCTCCAGGACGGCCTCAAGATCACCATGCTTTCTGATGTACTTCAACCCTCTTTTGGGGCCTATACCTTTCACGCCGTCATTATAATCTGTCCCGCATAAGATACCTATATCGACGAGTTGTTCTCTCGTGATTTCTAGATCCGCTAAAATCTCATCGAGGTCCATCATCTCCGGGCTGATCTTCTTGTATTTTGAGGAACCAGGCATCTTTCTCTTTCCAGTGACGGTTAAGTTTTTTACAAGCCTTGATGCACCGAAAAGCAGGGTGTCATAATCCTGACTTCCCACAGCCCAGGCGTCTCCATTTTCGACTAGATGAGCGGCTTGACTTTCCCCTTCTGAAGGGGCCTGTATCCACGGTATAGCTAGGAGAGATAAAAGTCTCTTGCTACTCTCTTCTATCTCATCGGTCATCCTTGAGGTCTGCTGGGCTTTGACCCTAGCCCTTTCTAGATCTCCTTCTTCTAGAGATTTTTCGTACTCTTTTTCCGCTTCTTTTTTTCTTTCTTCTCTTTTTTCTAATGTGCCTTCTTTCATTATGTCTGCCTTACCATCGAAGACATAGACAAGTTGTATCCCTGCTTCGATGAGATTCGCATTCCTGTATAAAATACCAGAAAGATGGGATGTCACTCTACCCTCAGAATCTTTAAGAGGTGTGCCGTCTTTTTGACGGATACTCGACAAGAATTGGTAGATTATATTGTAGGCATCTACGGCGATCACCTTATCTTCTAAGTCTTCGAAACTTATCTCTTTACTCTTCAATATGTCTCCTATACCGACACCCATCGTATCAACTCTTTAAAAGATAGCACCTTCCATCTGGACCTCTATCCCGTTATCGGTTATCACGAAGGGTTTGATCTTTCGGGAGTGGTCGATCCTTCTCATCTTTATCACTTGAATGCTCAGTTGAACTTCCTCCATGTCGGATTGATTGTATCTAAGAAGGACTACTCCATCTGCAGTATACTCTATAAGCCCATCCCGAGAACTCGTTGGATTTTCGTCTTTTACTTCTGCGGTCAATAAAGCGGTAGCGCCTGTATCTTTTATCATCTTACTCAATGCAAAAAGTTGGTTTCTCTTTTGTTGGGGTGTGTCTGCTAACATGTTCAAAAGTGAAACGGAATCGATAGCTATCCTTTGTGCATTAAAATCTTTTATGAACTCCGGCAGATCACTTTTGATTTTATTGATCGTAGCCTCCGCATCGGCAGGGGTCAATTTTTTAACCGCTAACTGGTTATCGTCTATGTATGGTTTAAAATCCCAGCCGTAAGAGAGCCCGGTTTCGATCATCGCGTCCCTATCTTCTTCCAAGGAGATGAATATACCGGATTCACCCTGCTGTAAACCCTCCCAGATATATTGAAGTGAAAAGGTCGTTTTTCCAGTCCCAAACTCACCCATCACTGTAAATACGTGGCCTTTTGGCACTCCACCTTTGAGCATCTCATCCAATCCATCTATACCTGTTTTTATTTTTTCTATATCCTCATTTCCCATCATATCACCTTATTTTTTGGTAATTTATCACGGTATAACCTTGATAATCTGTGACCTCGGCTGTGAACCGAGCGATTTTTTCACGTTTAAGGTGAGGTAAAACGCTCATAAACTTATCGACTAAGAGATAACGCTGTCTTTGAGAGCTGCGCGAGGTTTTAGACCATTGAAAAGAAAAGACTCCGTCGACACTATCGATAATTTGGTATTCAAGACTTTTTTCAACTATCCCCTTCGATAGAAGTAGATAAACAACGCCCCCCCATCTTTTTGAGGCTCGTCGCATACCTTTTATTATGGTGACCAATTTGTTTTCGTCGATAGAAGAGTTCGTCAAAAGATCTGTAATCGAATCGATCACGATCATATTGTCCTCGGCTTTATTATCTAAAAAATGAACGAGCTCTTCTAAGAGGTTAGAGTCAGAAGTATCGGAAAAAAGATCATTGTTTTTAGGCTCCCTAGACCATCCGGAGGGAACCATAGTACGCTGAAAGTATTCTTGAGAGAAGTCTTGGAATTCTAGATTGTTCACTATGATATCGTAGTAATCCTGATTAAAAGAGGTACTGATTTCATCTAATATATCTTCTTTTGATCGTGAAAAGGTGATATAGAAAACTTCTTCTGGTAAGATGGAACTTCTACAGACATCTCCAAGTACTGCTGAAACATCGTTAGGTTCTTTTTTCACTTTCAAGATTTTAGCGGAGGAAGTATACACATATTCAAGTCCACCAGCACCTATTTCAGTAAAAAGAAGTACCACAGAACCAGCTGGTACACCGCCCTTGATAATAGCATCTAGATCGCTAACCCCTGTTGGTATTTTCTTCATGGTTCCACTCTGTCGGACCTTTGTCAGACAAACCTTCAAGCATACTTATATCAAAGCCTTACTTTATACTTTTCTTATCAGATTCAATCGCTATAGTTTAGCAGATATAATTTCATATATTTTTGACAATTCAAAAGGTATAAGAATAAAATCAATATTATATCATCGGACCCTCCAAAATCCTTTTATAGGAGCCCCCATCCTAACTCAAGTCCCCTAAGTCGGGAATTGATTTCCCGGTGAGGAGGCAAATCTTAAAATACTTTAATCGCGTAATGTTTACAATGCACTCGGCGACATGGAAAAGGGTTGTCGAGGAAGGGTAT
>JBMCEH010000051.1:0-7262 GCA_048620775.1 Candidatus Natronoplasma sp.
CTATGAGGACGCGTTCATCTGTAATGATCGAAGGTATGAAAGATTACTGCAGCCTTTGCGATTATCCTGAAGAAGATATCGATCATCATACGGTTTTGGTGCCGATGACCTCTGATGAGGAGTTATTTGGATTTTTGATAGTATGTCACAGACCAGATAGATTCCTCTCGAGAAAAGAAATAGAACTTTTAGAAGAGGTTGTCGATGATCTATCTCTTGCGAGAAGAAGGATGATAGCGGAAAAAACGCTTGAAGAGGAACGTGATCTCTTTGTGGAAGGCTCAACTACCCTATTCAAATGGAGAGCTAAAGAAAACTATCCGATAGTATACGTCACACCGAACGTGGAATATCTTTTGGGGTATACTCAGGAAGAGATGATCAGCGGCGATATAAGTTATGCTGATATTCTTCCGAAAAATGATTTTGTCCAATTGAAAAGAGAGGTCGAAAGACATCTCAACATCGGAGCCGATAGAATAGATCACAGACCATACCGTTTGATAAAAAAGAATGGAGAAACCATCTGGGTCAAGGACTACACCAAGATAATCAGGGAGGACGGCGAGGTCAAATATTATCTTGGCTACTTGGTGGATATCACCGCACAAAAGCAGACAGAAGAGGCCCTTCAGATGAGCGAAGAAAGATACAGAAGACTCTTCGAGAGCGCTAAAGACGGTATTTTGATCTTGAATTCTGAAACGGGCGAGATCAAAGATGCGAATCCGTACATAAGAGATATTCTCAGTTATTCTTTGGATGAGCTTCAGGAAGGTAAACTGTGGGAGATAGGTAGTTTTGAACAGATATGTGAGAACAAGGAAAGGTTCGATGAGCTTAGAGAGGAAGGATATGTACGTTATGAAGATTTACCGCTCGAATCTAGAAATGGTGAGAAGGTACCTGTAGAGTTCGTAAGCAACGTCTATCGGGCCGGCGGCGAAGAAGTCATACAGTGCAATATAAGGGAGATATCGGAGAGGAAAAAGGCAGAGGAAGAACTGGAAGAACAATATCGCCTACTTCAAAATCTTCTAGGTAACGCTCCTGGAGTCGCCTTTCGGTGCTTGAACGATGAGTACTACACGATGAAATTTATGAGTGAAGGTTGTAAGGAAGTGACCGGATATTATCCAGAAGATCTGATAGATAATAAAGAGACCACCTATATAGACCTCATTTTACCTGAAGATAGAAAAAAAGTCCGAAGTACGATCGACGAAGCTGTCGAAAAGAACGAACGATATAAGATAATTTACAGGATTAAAACGGCTGAGGGGGAGATAAGATGGGTCTGGGAGAGAGGAAAGGGAGTCAAGAATGATGAAGATGAGGTTTATCTTGAAGGCATCATCATGGATATAACCGAAATGAAGGAGATGGAGAGGCAACTCCTTAAGAGTGAGGAAAGATATAGAACCATATTTCAGTCGGCGAACGATGCCATAATCATCATGGACCGTGAACAATTCATAGACTGTAATGAGAAGGCTGAAGAGATGTTCGGCTGTGATCGTGGGGAGATCATCGGTAAAAAGCCGTGGCACTTCTCTCCTGAGGAACAACCTGACGGTAGACGGTCAAAAGAAAAAGCTCTAGAGAAGATAAAGCAAGTTTTTGAAGGAGAAGACCCTTTTTTCGAATGGGTTCATAAGAAGAATAACGGCGATGAATTCTATGCTGAAGTAAGCTTGAATAGATACGATATAGGTGATGAACCTCGGATCATCGCAGTTATTAGAGATATAACCGATAGGAAGGAAGTTGAGGAGAGAAAAGAATTTCTACATTCTATGATCTGCCATGATGTGGGTAACAAAACACAAATAGCAAAAGCTTACTTGAAACTTTTGAAGGAAACATACGAAGATGAGGAATTGGTGGATAAAACTGTCAAAGTGATAAATCAAACTCAAGAGATAATAGAAAAAGTCGACAAACTCAGAAGGGTGGAGGAGCAGGAGAATATCCGTGAGGTCCCTATAGAACCTCTAAGAGAAGAAGTTCTATCAAAATACGAAACCCATCTAGAGGATATGGATATCGATCTAGAAGTAGAAAGAGAAGAAATTCAAGTCAAAGCTGGTCCTTTATTAGAGACACTATTTTTCAATCTTATCGAAAACTCGATCAGGCATTCAGGTTGTGAAAAAATTAGGATTAGAGTACTATCTGAAGATGATAAAGGTTTGATCATATTTGAAGATGATGGAGTGGGCATACCTGATGAAAAAAAGGAAAAGATACTTGAAAAAGGCTTCAAACAAGGCAAATCTGGAGGCTCCGGTCTTGGGCTGTATCTGGTCAAAAAGGTGATCGATAGTTATGACGGGCGTTTGGAAGTCAAAGATTCCGAACTTGGCGGTGTCAGGTTTGATATATATCTAGAAAGAGCTTGAGAACTAAATGTTAGCTGTTCCGATCCCACACACCGAGTATCTTTCTGTTTCCCCACAGACTGTTTATTTCGTAAACCACTATCGCCTTTTCGTATATGTCTATCACGTTGAATGAATTACCGTATCTGCTTCTCTGGTAAACGCTGCTCATGGAGTTGGCATTGACTACGACAGTCTCTCCTATCTTCATCGCCGATGGATGGGACGAGGTACCGGTCAACACTAGGTCGATTCTCTTGTTCACTATTTCCCTGAGAAAATCTCCACTGTCCTCAAGGAGTCCTTTCTCTCTAGCGTGAGGTATCGGAAGTATATTATGATGAAGGAAAACGGATTTAAAAGATCGATTTTGATCTTCGAGCTCGTTGAATAATTCTTCTTTCTGCGTCTCTCCTATGTAGCCCTCCGGAGAATCATACTGGGCAGAAGACACCCCTCTGAAAAGGACCTCTTCGTTGCTATAAGACTGCAGCATCTTTCCAAAATATTCTTTAAAAAGCTCATAACCTAGATAATTTATGTCTCTTCCAGCAGGTGTGTAAATTATCGGCACATTGAACTTTTCCATGTAGGTTTTAGCCAATTCATAATTTTGATTTATACCTTCTTCCACAACCCCTCCACAATGTATAGTTAGGTCACAATCTAGTGAATTTATGATTTTGAGGGCGTTTAAAAAATGGGTTTGGAGAAATTTTGGAGATGAAGAAACAAAAGTGTTCGAGGTATGGACAACCCTGAATATTTTGTCTCCAAAGTCGTAAAAGACCCTTTTATCTTTTCTCGGAAAGCATTTTTTTTCTTTAGATCCGTCGATCCTCTTGGTTCTAACTGTCAATGTTTTTTTCTCGATTTTTATCAAGTTGTACGAGTTTATGTCGCCGTATCTCGTTTTTTTATCTGAAGCCGTTCCAGCGTTCACAAAAACAGTGTTTTCTATACGATGAACATTGGGATAGTGTCTATGTCCTGACAATACTAGGTCTACGTCTCCCTTTAAAAACAGTTCCAAAAGATCTCCAGCATTGGAAAGGACGTTACGTTCCCTTCCGGCTTTTGGTATAGGGACAGTGTGATGGTGCAGGACGACTATCTTTATCGATTTGTTACAGTACTCGGCAAGAGCCTCCTTTATCATATCGTATTTAACCATCCCTACCCGTCCGATATCCGTATCTGGAACTGCGCTGTCAACATAGATTACTACCGCCTTTTGACTTTCAAATACACCGTTCGGCGAACCGAAATGATCTTTGAAGAGAGAAAGTCCTCCACTCCTCTTGTCGTGATTTCCTGGGATTATGATATGTGGTATGCTTATTTTATCAAAAATTTTTTTTGCCTTTTCATAGTGTTTCAGGCTACCATCCTGTGTGAGATCTCCAGAATGGATCAGCATATCTAGATCGTCGTCTTCAAGCTCTTTTAAAGCGATCTTCAGAGATTCTTTGTTATAATGGTCTTTTTTGCCGATATGGGTGTCAGATATATGAAGTATCCTCATTTTATTCCCTCGAGATGTAAGTTTCGAGCTTTTGCCTTTTGATATCTATCAGATCTCTAAAAGTCACTATACCCACTATATCATCATCTTCATCTATCAAAATATGCTGTATGTTCTTCTCTGCCATAATCTCTAGTACATCTTTGATAGTTGAGCTGATATCTGCTGTAATCAGTTCTTTCACCATTATCTCTTTAACTGGCATATCAGTCTTCAAACCTTCAGCCACGACTTTTTTCTTTATATCACCGTCTGTAATGAACCCCACGATATCCTCATCCTCGATAACTACAAGTGATCCCGTATTGAACTCCACCATCTTCTTAGCGGCTTCTTGAACACTGCTTTTGGACCTAACTCCTATCAGACGTTTTGTAATAAAAGAGCGTATAGGCATATCTACGTCGTAAAAATTTGGTGCAGCTTTATTCATTCTCTATCACCGGCTCCAATTTATTTATTATATCTGTCATGATCTCTCTTATCGTGGATTCTATATCTGAGTTGTTGAGAACTCGAGCGTCGTTCTGTTCCGCCTGACGTATATTGTATTCCTGGATTTTCTTTATATTGTCAATATTTTCGATGTATCTATCTGGATCTCTGTGGCTCCCCTCGGCTCTCATTTTGAATCTTTCTTCATGTTCACTCTGGCCGGAGACATCTAAAACGTATTGGAAGGCGTAGCTGCCTTTTTCACTTTCTATATCTAGATATCCAGGAACCAAGTGAACGCCGTTTATGATCGTATTCAGACCTTCTTTGATACCTCTTTCTATGATGGCTTTCAATCCAACACTCACAAGTCTTACCTGCTGGTCGAACCCATATATCAACTTGTTTTTTACGAAAGAAGCTTCCACAGCTTTATGGGTGGTAAAACTCGATTCGTGCAATGCTGGTATGACCTCGTAGGGTAGCATCTCTCTCATTATCTCACGGACAGAATCGCTTCCGACGATCCTGTTTATACCTAATCTCACGCCTAGTTCTGAAGATATTGTGGATTTTCCAACACCTGCACCACCACCTATCAAGACCAGTAGAGGTTTATCTAGATATCGTATCTTTCTAGAGACTCTGTAAAACTTTTCTTCCTCTTCATATCCTCTATCTAAGAGTTCTCTTCTCACCATCCTTTTTATTATTTTGGAGCTTATCGTGTTTTGCTCCCCTTCTTGAATCTTTTTATTTATATCTCTTACAATCTCATATATCTGATCAAGGGTCAGTCCAGTGATGGAAAGAGACCTCGCCAATATACCCTTGGAAAAGGGATATTTCGTTCCTTCCTTGGTAACTTCAATCATTTTGACCCCCATATCTTTCCATAGCTTTATCATAGACATCTAATACTGCCTCTTCGAAGGTCTCGACGGTTCCACCTACTAGAATTGATTCATTATGCATAAAAACTATCTCGGCACCTTTTTCTTTAGCACTTTTTCCAGCAACGTCTATTGAGGCTGCCTTGATTTCTGTCAAAAGCATTTCGGCTTCTTTTAGTCCCCGGTTCAAGTCTTTTCTCAGTGCCTCTCTATTAGAAAGCTTATTGGAGTGACCAACTATCTCTGCTCCTTTTTCAGTTTCAATGTGTTCCATTATCTTTGGCAGGATATCTTCAGGTGCGGTCGTGGCGACGAAGACTTTCTTTCCCGTTATGTCTTTGAGAGGCTGAGGCCTAAAAATGGTGCGAGCGATATCGATATTTGGATTCAACTCATTTATCCCTGTCTCGATATCCTCTATTTTTTCTTCGCTAGCCATAGGTTCTTCACACATGGTGATTATCGCTAGATCGGATATATTTATCCTGTACTGTCCGAAATATTCAAGTATGTTATCTAGGGGCTGGGAAGCTCCAATGATAACTATCTTTGCTTCTGTTTTGACAGGTGGGAAAGTAGAACCAGAACCTTCCATTATGACCAGATTTTCTTTCAGATTGTTTGTTTTTAAAGCTCCTTTGATCACATTAGAGGAGAACGGATTTCCCGCCATCCCGCCACCACATCTTCTACATCCCACTGTAGAGACTTGGGCTAACAGAGCATCTTCCCAATAATCTGATGCAGCATGTCCTCCTTTTTCTGAGACTTTCAATAAAGTATCTGCGTTCATAGCGATCTTCTTTGGATCGATGTAATCTGGTTCCGGAGGACCTCCTCGGCCCATGCATACGATAACTGGTTCATGCCCTTTTCCTTTCAGCGTTCTAGCTATCGAAACGCTGACCCCGGTCTTACCGACTCTTTTTCCGGTTCCGATTATTGATAAACTCGGTTTTTCTAAAACGTTCAATTCATTTGGAGGGGAAAAGAAAAAATCCGCTCCCATGTAAGTTGCTCCTTCTTGAAGGACTGATGAGGCGATCTCGAATCTGTCTCCGTAGTCGACCACCGGTTCGTCCGATAGATCGACGACGATTTTTGGATCATACTTACTTATCGCCTTTCGTAAGTTCTGTATAGGAAGCTGTTCTTTACTACAACTCATGAAAATATCTATGTCAGCCTCTCCAAGTTCTTCCTCTGCATCCTCGACCTTTTCAGTTCCGCCCAGAAAGATAAGGGCTTTTATTTCTGCCCCAATCTTCCTCAACACTTCTAACGTATTCTTGGTTACTAGAGGATAATGCTGACCGTCTACTAAACAGATAATTTTCTCTCCCTCTAACATCTTCTGAAAACCGGAATTTATATGTATTATTTTAGAGATATCTTGATTTGCCATCTGATCTCCCTTCT
This sequence comes from Candidatus Natronoplasma sp., assembly GCA_048620775.1. Lineage (GTDB taxonomy): Archaea > Thermoplasmatota > Thermoplasmata > Halarchaeoplasmatales > Halarchaeoplasmataceae > Natronoplasma. Next base: position 6,654 of record JBMCEH010000051.1, read on the forward strand.
TGTATATCTGGTTTATGATAGATATAGTTTGTGCGGGGATAGGTCGCTTTCAGTGCCTTTTTTAAAATAGAAAATCTAAATAATTATAGGTTGTCAAGTATACGCTCTAAATAAGCTTTCAAGTTTTTTCTTTCCTCATCATCAAAACCCTTCAACATTTTGTTTTCGGCTTTTTCGTCTATCTCTTTTATCAGATCTTCGATCTCCTCCTTTTTATCGGTGAGAAAAATCCTAGAGGCACGTTTGTCCTCTGGGTCTTTCTCTTTCCTGAGATATCCTTTCTCGACAAGACTCTTTATTATCTTAGAGGTGGTGGATTTCGATACGTGAAGTTTTTCACAGATTTCTTTTTGAGTTACTCCGTCTCCTCCTTTTAGCAACTTGAAAAGAAGAGGGAATTCTCCTCGGTTGAAATCGTAGGGTTCCAATTCAGACCGTATTAATGTGATCAAATTTTTGTAGACTCTCTGATAAAGCTTGTGGATTGAATCCTCGGAGTGTTCTTCTGTCATATAATAGCCTCATAAAATTCTGTGATAATAAGTCTTATCACTCTTAATCTTAGCTTTCAGTATTTCTATCCCTCCTAGGTTCATCTTCATCCAAGTC
>JBMCEH010000052.1:0-7213 GCA_048620775.1 Candidatus Natronoplasma sp.
TCCACTCTGGATCTGTAGAGTATCTGTGAAATCCATACCCGAGATGGTCGTAGATGCCACCCTTCCTCATCGCCTCCAAAGTTTTCTCTGCCATCTCTAGGGCCTGTTCTTCTCCAGTCCTCTGCCAGTATCTCAATAAAAACAATAGATTGTGGGGAGTGGGAAATTTTGGGGCATTACCGAAACCGTGATTCTCCCAGTCAAAACTATTTTTCAAATTACTGTAAGCTTTATTTAGAACAGTCAGATCTATATTATCTCTCGATGAACTACCGCTCTCTTTTATCGAATCGATTATATTGTCTGCCTCAGATAACAATCTATTTTTATCATTTTTCCAAAGATGGTCGATTCTTTTGGTGAGGTCTTTCAGACCGGTCCTCCTCCCACTGCTTTCTTTAGGTATGTAAGTTGCAGCAAAAAAAGGTTTCTTGTCGGGAGTCATCACGATATTCAAGGGCCATCCACCGACTCCAGTTAAAGCTCTAGCTATATGCATATAGACTTTGTCGACATCCGGTCTTTCTTCTTTGTCTACCTTGATACTGACAAAAACATCATTCATCATCTCCGCTACTTCCTCATCCTCAAAAGATTCCCGCTCCATGACATGACACCAGTGGCAGGACGAATAACCAATGGAAAGAAAGATAGGGTTGTCTTCATCTTTAGCTTTCTCGAAAGCCTTTTCACACCATGGGTACCAATCTACTGGATTATCAGCGTGTTGCTGCAGGTATCTGCTTTTTTCATCTTTGAGATGGTTGATCTTAATACCTCCAAGATATTATACTCTCATAACAGGTTTATAATATCTTCCCAACCATCTCGGCTATCTCTTCCAACACCTCTTCGTCTTCCTTCCCAAAATGGCCTTTTTCGTGAGAGTCTATATCGAGCTCTCCGACGATCTCCCCCTCTTTGAATACAGGTACTACAATCTCTGACTCTACTTTTGGACTGCAGGATAGGTAATTCTCTTCTTGCTTGACGTCATCGACCAAAAAAATATCTTGCCTTTCTGCTGCCTGTCCACATACGCCCTCACCAAAGTCGATGTTAGTATGATCAGTTGATTCTCCCACGTATGGACCGAGGACCAATTCACCGTTTTCTACTAAATAAAAACCGACCCAATCGTAACCATTAAGTTCGTTTTGAAGGACCATGCAGATATCTTTCAATTTTGGTTTTTTATCTTTGTCTTTCTCTACAATATCTCTAACCTTCTTGATGATCTTATCTCTATCCATTTTTATCTTCCCTCCTGCAATTCCACCCATTTCTCAACCGCTTCTCTTAGATGCGGGATGGTGATAGAGCCTCCTACTACGAGCCCGATAGACAGAGCCTCCATCAATTCTTCGTCGCTCACACTTTCTTCACTACAGCGGTTGAGATGATATTCTACGCAGTCATCGCATTTTAAGACTAGGGAAGCTACCAATCCAAGTAGCTCTTTGTTCTTTTTGGAAAGAGCACCTTCTTCATATACCTGCGTATCTAGATTGAAAAACCGTTTCATCTGTAAATTTCCTTTTTCCATCACTAGTTCGTTCAGCCTTTCTCTCTTCTCCTCAAAACTTTCTTTTTCAATCATCATTACAACAATATACGATTCTCTTTTAATTTTAACCCAACCGAAAACTACATATAAGTATATTAGAATATACTAATATAGACATGAAAGAAGAACGACCGGATGGTGAAAGGATCCATAAGATGCATGCCGAGTTATGCAAGATGCTCTCTCACCCTACAAGGTTGAAGATATTAGAGCAACTGAAACAAGAGAATAAAACAGTTAAAGAGATAGTCGAAGCGATAGAAACGAGCCAGCCGACGGTATCGCAGCATCTAGGTGAATTAAAGAAACGTGGATTGGTCCGAGCAGAAAGAAAGGGAAATAGTATGCAGTATCATATCGAATATCCAAAGATACTAGACGCCTGTGATATCATTCGAGAAGTTCTTTTCGAACGACTGTCTGAAGATCAAGAATTGTTAAGAAGAGGTGAGAATTATGAGTGAAGCTCAAGATGAAGATGTGGAAAAGATCAAGAAAGAAATGGTGGATAAGATGATGAACGAAAAAGAATCGAAGGAGTATCCTGCTGAACCCGTAGAAGTGACTGATAATAACTTTGAAGAGACTATAGAGGGATATCCTCTTGTCTTAGTTGATTTCTGGGCAGCCTGGTGTGGACCCTGTAAGATGATGGAACCGGTGATGGAAGAACTCGCTGAAGATTATCAGGATGATGTCGTGATCGGGAAGATGAACGTTGATAAGAATCAAAACATTCCCAGTAGGTTTCAAGTCTCGAGCATACCTACACTGGTGCTCTTCAAAGAAGGCGAAGTCGTAGATAGGATTATAGGTGCACGGGGTAAGGAGCAGTTGAAACAAAAATTTGAAGAGCATTTGAGCTGAAAAGCATCAGTGATGAAGAGTTAAAAACACTTCCCTTTCTCTCTATTTTAAAGATAAATGTTATAAACTTCCTTTATTGTGCAGACCTAATCTTATGGTTATAGAAGTAAGGGGTCTGCGAAAAAAATTCGGCAATACCAAAGCATTAAAAGGTATCTCATTCGAAGTAGACGACGGCGAGATATTCGGTCTTTTAGGGCCTAATGGTGCTGGAAAGACCACCACGGTAAAGATATTAGCCACTATGCTGCATTCAGACCATGGGGAAGCAAAAATAAACGGTATGGACGTCGTTCAACAGCCGAAAAAGATACGAGGCCTTGTGGATGTTATAACGGCTAGAGACAAGTTCTACCGCAGATTGGACGCTTATCAGAACATAAAATTCTTTTCGAGCATCTACGAAGTCGAAGATTGGAAAGTAAAGATGAAAGACTATGGGGAACGACTAGGGCTTAAAGAAGAAGACTTTGAAAAAAAATTAGCCGATTATTCTACAGGTATGAGGCAGAAACTTAACTTGATTCGTAACCTGATAAGAAAGACTCCTATACTTTTTCTCGACGAACCGACTTTGGGTCTCGACCCTGTTTCCAGCCGCAAGTTTCGAAGTCTTTTGAAAGAAGTCATGGAGGAAGAGAAAAAAACGGTGATATTCACCAGCCATAACATGTACGAAGTCGAAGAGATATGTGAACGTATCGCCATAATGAACGAGGGCGAGATCACCATGAGGGGAAAACCTAAAGAGCTCAAAGACCAGATATATCCCAAGAGGATGATCGAATTTTCCTACCTTGACGGCGTAAAAAAGCCGAGATTCAAAAATGAATTCGTAGAAAAAGTCGAGACGAAAGGAGAAAATGTGAGAGTCATAATAGAATCTGGAGACGGCGAACACGTCCACGATGTTATACAGGATATCTTAAATAGTGGAAGTATCAGGAACCTGAGTGTGAAAGAACCCACATTAGAAGAAGCGTTCATAAGACATACTGGCGGTGAAGAGCAAGTTTCGACGGAGGAGATAGATTGGACCTGAAGATATACCCTAAAATAATCAAGGCTTTTCTTATCAGAGATTGGCAGAGGCGCTGGTCCTACAAACTCAACTTTGCCGCCATGCTTTTATACCCTATAGTTTGGGTGAGCGTTTTTGCATTAATGGGACGCTTTGCTGAAGGAAATGCGGAAGAGCTCGTTCCCGGTGGCTTTGCCACTTATATTGTTACGGGTATAATCACTTGGCGCTTCATCAGAGTTGGGTTCTTCGACGCGTCGTGGAGTATCAGGTGGGAACAGCACATCGGAACTTTCAAAAATATCTACATGATACCACATCATCTTTTAGTGCCGGTGACCTCAACAGCGCTTTCCGGTTTTACCGTTTCTCTTTTGAATTTTGCTGAGATGTGGATCGTAGCCGAATTCGTCTTCGATATAAGTCTAAACATGACGATATATTCCTTCCTATTTCTCGTGTTAGCATGGATGTCGATCATCGGCTTCGGATTCATTATCGCCGGCTTGGCCGTTTTGTACAAAGAGATACAGGCTGTTTTCACGGTGATCTTTTTCTCATTCCAGTTCTTTTGCGGTGTTTTCTTTCCCGTGTCGGAACTTCCTGAAGCAGCGCAGTACGTGAGTAGAGTTATTCCTGTTACGTACGCCTTGAGAGGCATGAGGACAAGCATGGAGCACGGTTTTATAGCGAGAAACGATATACTGATAATGGTGATCGCGGGTGTCATCGGCATGATTCTAGGCTTGGTCACTCTCCATCTGTGTCTCATGAAAGCATTGAAGGAAGGTAAACTAGAGAGGTATTGAGACTTCGAACGGCTTCCGAAAATTTAATAGTAATCTATCGATTTGAACCTATCCAACATGAGGCTCACCGGAGATTACGATTTCAAGGAAGTCGAAAAAAAATGGATGAATAGATGGGAAGAGATGAAGATATATAGGTACGAGCCAGAATCCAAAAAAACTGTCTTTTCCATCGATACCCCTCCACCGACTATTTCAGGAGAGATGCATATCGGACACGCCTATTCATACACTCAGATGGATATAATAGCACGTTATAAAAGGATGCAGGGCTACAATCTTTTCTATCCCTGGGGGTGGGATGATAATGGTATAGCGACCGAACTTTTCGTGATAAATGAAACAGGTGTTGATCCGAAAGAAGCCGGTAGAGAAAAATTTAGAGATATTTGTAAAGAAAAAAGCGGAAAAATAGAAAAGGAGCTGGAGCGCAAGTGGAAGAGGATTGGTACTTCTGCAGATTTTGATCTTTTTTATAGAACTATAGATGAAAGAACCTTAAGAACATCTCAAAAATCCTTCATCGAACTTTATAACATGGGGAGAGAATATAGGAAAGAGGCCCCGACTCTTTGGTGCCCCCATTGTGAAACTGCCATATCGCAGGTCGAAACGGAAGATATGGAGAGAAAAGGTAAGTTCAACAATATCCACTTCTCTTTAGAAGATGGTGGAGAATTGGTGATCTCTACTACTAGACCGGAACTTTTACCCGCCTGTGTTGCCGTCTTCGTTCATCCAAAAGATAAAGAGCATAATCATCTTGTCGGAGAAAAAGCGAAGGTTCCTCTGTTCGAACAGGAGGTCCCTATTTACGAAGATGAAGAGGTGGACATGGAAACAGGAACTGGAGTGGTCATGTGCTGCACCTTTGGTGATCAGGCGGATATAGATTGGTGGTACGCTCACGACTTACCTCTGAGGATTGCTATAGATGAGACCGGATATATGACCGATGTGGCCGATGATTATGAGGGTATGCACGTTGAGGAGGCTAAAGTGAAGATCATCGAAGATTTGAAGGAAGTTGGAAAGGTAAGTAAGCAGTGGGATATAATTCACGACGTGAAAGTTCACGAGAGATGCGATACTCCTATAGAATTCCTAGTTACAGAACAATGGTTCATCGAATATTTAGACCTAAGAGAGAAGTACTTAGAAGTTGGAGATGAATTGAATTGGCATCCCGAACATATGAAAGTAAGATATGATAATTGGGTTAATTCTCTGAAATGGGATTGGTGTATCTCTAGACAGAGGTATCATGGCATACCGTTTCCTGTTTGGTACTGTACAGATTGCGGAGAGGTCAAGTTGGCTGATGAGGAAGATCTTCCTGTAAATCCACTTGTAGATGAACCTAAAGGAAAATGCGGGTCCTGTGGTTCTAAAGATTTCGAGCCTGAAGAAGATGTATTAGATACTTGGGCTACCTCTTCTTTGACTCCCTACATAGCTACAAGATGGATTGAGAGTTCAGAGATGTTCAAGAGGGTATTTCCTTTCGATCTCAGACCGCAGTCTCACGACATAATCAGCTTTTGGGCATTCAACACGATTGTTAAAAGCTTATTCCATTCTGAGACCAAGCCATGGGATGACATCATGATTCATGGATATCTGATGCTTCCAGGCGGAAAAGCCTTCTCTTCATCGAGAGGAATAGTTATAGATCCTGAAGAGGTAGCTGATGAATACGGAGCTGACTCGATAAGGTATCTTGCCGGAATCAACAAACCCGGAGAGGACGGAGAGTACGAGAAAAAGTGGCTGAAGAGAGGACAAAGGATAAGGACCAAGTTCTGGAATGCACAGAAGTTGATCGCTAATTCGTTTGAAGAAAAACCACAAGAGATGCCACCTCTCAGATTGATGGATAAATGGCTTCTAACAAAATACAGCGAACTCGTGGAGAAAGCTACAGAGAATATGGATAATTACCGATATGACAAGGCTCTTCAAGATACTGAGTACTTTTTATGGCATGTTCTTGCTGATCATTATCTAGAGATGATCAAATACAGGATCTACGAACAGGATGACGAGGCAGCGAAATACGTTTTATATCATGTTGGTCTCGGTGTTGCTAAACTCCTTGCACCTTTCCTTTCCTTTATAACCGAGGAGGTTTACGATAGAATATATAAGAAATTCCAGGATGAAGAAAGTATACACGTCGAGTCATGGCCAGAACCGATTATCAAGGATGAAAAAGCAGCGAAGACCGGTGAAAGAGTAAAAGAACTCATTGCTGAAGTAAGGAACTGGAAGTCCGACGAAGGTATACCGCTAAACGAGGAGTTAGGTACTATTCGACTGATCACGGAGAACGAAGATGTCTTGGAGTGTGAGGAAGATATCTTGAAGACCTTGAGCGCCTCGGAGTTAGAGATTTTGGACGAAAGTGAGGTGAAGGAGGAGGCTGTAGAGGTCCGACCAGATCATTCCAGGATCGGTCCGGAATATAAAGATAAAGCTAAAGAGGTCTTCAAGAGATTGGAGAAAACAGACCCAAAAGATATCCGTTCTTCCTTCGAAGAGCGTGGAAACTACGAGTTTAAATTATCAGATGGGACGAAAGTAAGCCTGACTGAAGAAGATGTGGATCTGAGAAAATCGAAAGTTCACAAGGGTGAAACCTTAGATTCGATTTCTTTAGAAGAAATGTTGATATTGCTTGAAAAAAAAATAGTTCAGGAATAGTAATCTGTATAAGAAATGTCTCCATTTGGCCTTTTTTCTTTTTTACCTTCTTTCCGGCACTGCGTGCAGACCCCTCTTTTCATGTGCTTATCACAGGTGAAAGAGCCGCATATACTACAGGATTGAGATGCGTTTTTTCCACAAATGTGACAGCTACCCATCATTCTCATGAGTTTTCCCTCAATTTTTAATAGGAAGATCAACGGATATTAATCTTTAGGTTTTTCAAGCGGTATAGATGAAATC
>JBMCEH010000053.1:0-7074 GCA_048620775.1 Candidatus Natronoplasma sp.
CAATCTATTCTTGACCAGGAGACCGTGGCTGACCGACGGGATCTATCACGAGGTTTAAGACCTAGTGAGAGGAGCCTGAGGAAAGTCCCCTCTCCGCAGGAAAGGTGGATCAGCGCAAGCTGGTGTGGTGAGAACCACGGTTCAGGGAGCAGAAACGACACGTCCTTCAAGGAGCTATGACGCGTGCGAAGGCTGCCGCAAGGCAGTTGAGTTAACCCGCGGAGCTTGGAATTGAGGGGAACGATGAAACGGCCACTTCATCCCACCGGAGCAAGTCCAAAATAGCCGAGATGACCTTTCCGGTATCGGCAGGTAGGACGCGCAGGTGAATGTCAGCTTATAATTAAACAGAAAGGGGCTTACATCGGTCACCTGGTCTTTAATGAATTCGGTTGAAATTTTGCTTCGTTTGAAACGATTGAAATCTGTATTTTGAAAGTAAAGCTTTAATAGTCTTTCAACAATCCCTTCCTGAGTGAGGAATATGGTCAAAGCGTATTGTGTAAAATGTGGCGAAAAAGTCGAGGTAAAAAACCCCGAAGAAACTGAGATGAAAAACGGAAAGCCTGCGATAAAAGGCGAATGTCCTGACTGCGGGACAGGCGTCTACAGGATAGGTAAACCCAAATAAAAACACCTTTTTTCTTTTATTATGTATGTTTTAGGACTCGAAGGTACAGCTCACACGATTGGAGGAAGCGTAGTAACAGATGATGGAGAAGTCCTCTCAAACGTTTTTAAAACTTACAAAGAGAAGGAAGGAATACACCCAAGAGAAGCAGCAAATCATCACGCCTCTAGAGTGGTAAAAATAATTCAAAGCTGCATAAACGAAGCCGACATTAAAAAGGAAGACATAGATGTTGTAGCCTTTTCGCAAGGACCAGGATTAGGCCCTTGTTTGAGAACAACAGCTACAGCTGCTAGGAGTCTGTCACTCTCTTTAGGTGTGCCTCTTGTAGGAGTCAACCATTGTATAGCTCATTTGGAGATAGGCAGGCTCAGAACTAAAGCAGAAAATCCGATCCTATTATACGTCTCTGGAGGGAACACACAAGTGATAGCTTTCAGCAAAGGAAGATACAGAGTTTTTGGTGAAACATTAGATATCGGCTTGGGAAATATGCTGGACAAGTTCGGCAGAGAAAAGGGCATGACCTTTCCGGCTGGACCTCTCATCGAGGAGAAGGCTAAGCAGAGTGATAACTTGGTAAATCTGCCATACAGCGTTAAAGGAATGGATGTTGAATTCTCCGGTATAATGACAGCGGCTTTGAACAAAGACGATACTCTTGAAGATATATGTCATTCGATTCAAGAAACTACTTTCGCTATGCTTACAGAGGTTACGGAAAGAGCTTTGGCCCATGTCCGCAAGGACGAGGTGCTTCTTGGTGGAGGAGTCGTGCAAAATAAAAGGCTCCAATCCATGATCAAAACGATGACAGAAGAGAGAGGGGCAGATTGGTATGTTCCCGAGCCTGAATTTTGTGTAGATAACGCTGCGATGATCGCATGGACCGGCTATTTGATGTATAACTCTGGATCGTCTATCAATGTTGATGATAGCAACATTAAACAAAAATTCCGAACTGACCAGGTCGAAGTCACTTGGCGTTGATGGTACTTTTCTAAGATATATTTGATTCCTCTCAAATTATTTCCATTATCTATTTATAGTCTGCATCGTTTCCCACTCTTGGAAGGATAAGATGGGAAAAGAAGAAATGACCAAAGAAGAGCTTTTAGAGAAGTCTAAAGAGCCTGCTAAAAAAGCAATGAAATGGCATCCCTTTTATAAAGGAAAGATCGAGGTTTCGCCGAAGGTACAGATAAAAAGTTTAGATGATTTCGGTGTTTGGTATACCCCTGGAGTCGCTAAACCCTGCGAGGACATCGATGAAAATCCTGAGATGGTCTATGAGCATACTAATAAATGGAATAATGTTGCGGTAGTAAGTGATGGAAGCAGAGTATTAGGACTAGGAGATATAGGGCCAGAGGCAGGAATGCCAGTAATGGAGGGAAAAGGATTGTTGTTCAAGTATCTAGGTGGTGTAGACGCATTTCCTATATGCTTAGACGCCCACGATCCAGACGAGATAGTGCAGGCGGTAAAATGGATAGCACCTTCTTTTGGCGGTATAAATCTAGAAGATATAGCTACCCCAAAGTGTTTCGAAGTTTTGGAAAGACTAAGAGAAGAATTGGATATACCCGTATGGCATGACGATCAACAAGGCACTGCAGCGATAACTTTAGCAGGTATAATCAACGGACTCAAAGTCGTAGACAAGGAATTAGACCAGGTTGAAGTCGGACTTATAGGTGCCGGAGCTGCAAATCTCTGTCTCGCGAGAACTCTTCTCAAAGCCGGAGTACTAGAAGAGAACTTGTATCTGTGTGATTCGACCGGTCTTTTACACCCTAGAAGAGAGGACCTAGATGAAGAAAACACTCCTGAAAAATGGAAATTCGCACAGAAAACAAACAAGGAAGAAAAAGAAGGCGGGATACCTGAGTTAATAGAAGGTAAAGATGTTGTCGTAGCTGCTTCAGCACCGGGTCCAGATACGATCAAAAAAGAATGGTTAAAAGAGATGAACGACGACGGCATTCTATTCGCAGAAGCTAATCCTATACCTGAGATATATCCGTGGGATGCAAAGGATGCAGGTGTTAGGATAGTTGGAACGGGGCGCTCTGATTTCCCGAACCAGGTGAACAACTCCATAGGATTCCCAGGTATCTTCCGAGGTACTTTGGACGTGAGGGCTACAACCATAAGTGATGAGATGCACATCGAAGCCGCTTATGCCATCGCAGAAGTGGCGGAGGAAGATGGTTTAGACGAAGAAGCTCTTGTTCCCACGATGGAAAATACAGAGGTATATATAAGACAGGCTGTAAGAGTTGGACTCAAAGCTATAGAGCAGGGCCTAGCTAGAAGAGAACTCTCCGAGGAGGAACTCAGGAAGAGAGCTGAAGAGACCATCAAATCTAGTAGAAGAAAAACACAGAACATGATGAAATCTGGCGATATCAAAGAGGCTCCAGATGTAGATCTAAGTTAAACTCCTTTTTTTCTCTTATTTTTCAAAAATACTATATCCATGATATCCGTTCTTTATGATGTGAGGATATTAGCTGTAGCAACGGATAATTTTGAATTCTACTATGAGATCGTCAAAGAACTGAAACAGCGAGACATCGCCTTCGTTAGCCTCTCCCCTACAGATCCGATCCCTCCAAATGTTGATTTAGTTATCACTACATCAAAAGAAGCTAAAGGAATAGACTTTGGAAATGTGGTCGGCATAGAAGAAGATATCAGAAAGGGTGTGCGAAGAGCCCTCTCTATATTGAAAGGAAAAAAGACTTATCAAAAGATGCTAGTCGGTGTAGATCCTGGGAGGGAACCTGGTATCGCATTAGTGGGAGACGGTAAAATTATAGAAACTATGCATGCTGATTCTCCTGAGGATGTTAGGGAGATAATTGAAGGATTTATCGAGGATTACAGTTTTCAAAGAATGACTGTACGGATAGGCCATGGAGATAAAACCAACAGGAATCGCACTATAATCTCTTTGAAAGGACTGGCGATTAGAATTGAAATAGTCAATGAAGAGGACACCACTAAGTTGACCGATTCACCAGATATAGAAGCGGCTAAAAAGATAGCGCTGAGTGTTGGTGATCTTGCAGAAGGACCATACGACGTGGAAGCAACGGAAGGAGAGATGAGAGAGATGCAGCGCAGAAGTCGGATCGAAAGTGGCGAGATAACTATATCCAAAAGACTAGCTAAGAAAGTCGTAGAAGGGGATTTGAAGATGAAAGAGGCAATCAACGAGCAAAAGGAAGAAGAGGATTGATCAGTCAATCCTCTTCAGGTTACCCAACACTGGTTCGTATAATTTTCCATCGTTTCTTAAGCTGGTTACAGATTCCTCAAAATCCTCTTGCGTTATTTCCTTCTCCTCCATCACTTTTTCTTTCACTCTTTCGTAATCCACCCCATTCTCTAGATTTTCTCTTTCCTCAAAGTCCGCGATAACTTCTAGGATAAAATCCTCGAGATCTTCGTCTCTCCCTTCTTCGGTTTCCTCTCCAATGTCTTCTAGCGATTTGCTTTCGTACTCAGGCAATACGTATCGGAGAGAGTCCTCTAACATTCTCTCATATCTATTGAAATCGATGGAGTCATAATGTTCAGATGCAAGTTTGTAACCTTCAGCCAAATTTTCATCGAATCCCAACTCGACCAATTCTTCAACAGATACTTCGTCCATCTTCGATGCCTCGAACGCGACTTCCAATCTTTTTTTCAAAGAACGAGCCGCTTCTATAATCCAGTTATCACGCTGCTCTTCAGATACTTCTTTGATTAGCTCCGCTCTTATGGAAGTCAAAAAAGTTTCATCGTCGGGTTCGTAAGTGCTAGCTTTTCCAATTACTGCCACGAATATCGGAGGTTCCATATTGGTAAGAGTCGATGTAACTTCGGGCTGATATTGCCCGGCTGAAACAAAAAAAGTGCCCGTTTGATCCGTGACTCTTGCACGCCACATAGGTTCTTTTGGGTCCCCGATATTCTCTTTCTCTGTGAGAACACCAACTGCATATAATCGATTGATCTTTGCACCTAAAGGGGTCACCAAGTAGCTAGGGGCCCTTTCTTCAGCCCCCTTAATCTCCAAAGTAGATTCATTGAATTCGTTCGCGAAAACTCTCCAAGCCACTTCTCTATTTATCATACTCATCTTAAAACCTCCTTTGGTTTTAATGATGGAAGGATGTTAATCCCGCTCATCCGCAGTGGTAACGAGGATGAAAGGATGTTAATCCTGCTCATCTTAAAACCTCCTTTGGTTTCTGATGTATAAAAAATGATGAGGGAAAGAGTGAGTTTCCGCTCATACTCTCACCTCGTCCAACATCTCTCTAGCTTCTTTTTCAACATCTATAGTCTTGCTCTCAATTTCATCGGCTATCAACATAAGTCCATAATCATCACTTGTCACATTGCCTCTCACCTTCAATGGCTGGGCAATCAGTTTTTCCTCGATTTCGTCTCTTATAACGTCCTGGTTCATCTCATCTTTCGCTATATCCATGGCTTTATCTATGTCATAATTCAGTATATCTTCTGTAAGTTCTCTATTTATCACGACAGTCAATGCTCCCGTGCCGTCATCTAAGATTCCCTTTACTCTCAAATCAGCTTTACCGTCTACCTTACCGTGAACTCTGCATGCTCCTTTCTGTATCACTCTATTACATTCAGGACATCTAAATATCAGTCCGCTCCCACTTTTTATATCGATCATGACCGCTTCAACGATAGCATCAACAGCACCGCCTCTCTTAGCCAGATCAGAGATTGTATAAACAGAAGTTTCTTGAAGTTCTTCATATCCTGGTAACTCTTCGTCATCTAAAAATTGAACATCAGCGTTCTCGTCAAAACTGTACTGGGGCACGCCTCGCCAGCTTCTCACGTAACCACCTTTGATTTGGATAACATCGTCTTCACTTATACCGAAATCGTGCCAAGCACTGAACTGTGCTTTACCCGTTTCATCTGCTATCACACCTGAATAAAGTTGTTTTTCCTCTCCATCTTGAGTGTTAACAGTTTTTTCTTCAATAGACAAGACTCTAGAAGTGATCTCTAAATCACGCATATCTTCTCTAAGATCTTTAAGATCAAGTTTTTGCGGCTGTCTTTCGAATTCTGGAACTTCCTCTTCATCTATTTTTGTAATCGATGCCTTGGAACCAATATTCACTTGAGGTTTCTCGTTCCACATGTTCACATAGGCATTCTCTACCTTGATAGTTTCTCCTTTTTCTAGCTCAATAGATTTAGCTTCCCATAATGTATAAGGGATCGTGCCTGTGTCATCACCTAATATACCATACCAAATACGTTTAGGCTCATCATCGACTTCGATCTCCTTGTCATCTATGGAAACCACTCTACACTTGATATTCAAGCCTTGTTCGTCACCCTCTATATCTTCTATCTTCTTCTCTGTACTGACATAGAGTTCTTGTGGATCGCCATCGTACTTTTTGACGATGGATCTCTTTGCGCTTCCTAAGGGTACTCCGTATCTTTCCGTATAGGTACGGAGTTCCTCTTCGATCTGATCTTCGCTCAACTTTTCGTTTAACGCCCGTTTTATATCTTCTAGATGGGGGGCGAGGTTTTTTTCTTCTTGCATTTTATCACATCTTTGGTCCGTTTTCTTTTGTTGGACCGCTCTTACCGAAGGACGCCTTCTATTTAATAATTATCGGGGGAGGGGTAAGTGAAAGTGGAAGCAAAATATGCAAATAATGGAACTGAAATCAAATAAAAAATAAGAGGTTTTTGCTTTTTTTTACTCTGGATATTCCTCGACTTTATCGTAGTCGGACTTTACGTGGTCTATTATAACATCTCTATCTCGCTCAAGGTGAGATGTGTACCAATTTTTAACCACTTCTTTCAAAACCTCGTGAAAAGCATCCATCTCTTCATCTTCGATCGGGAATTCCTCTTCAAAAAGAGAGTATCGTACATAGATCCGTTTCCATCCGCTGTACTTGTAATACCTTTCACCTTCACTGAATTCAAAGAACAATCCGACCTTCAGCGTGTCATCTTCCCTGTAATACTCGAGAACAAGGCTATCTCCTGTTCTGTCGTTTTCCTGAGTTTTATCCATAAGTTCTATCTTGTTAACCTTAGAAAAATCAAAGTCATTCCTGAATTCCCATTCTTGTGGAAATTCATCAAAATGTGCAAAGGAACTGTAGTCTGGACGCATGCTGAAATGGACGTTCAGTTTATTCTCAAATTTTATCCATACACGCCAGAAGTCTTTTATGAATTGTTTATTCAGTTCCGCCATCCTAGCATCCTTTTCACCTAAATCTCTAAATACTTCTGAGGTTTTTTTGTCCAATTCTTCATCTAGTTCATCGAACCAGTCCCCAGCATCCTCTTTAGATTCATCCTTTGAAGCCATGAATATCACTTTTTATATTTTTAAGAGTCCTTAATTACATTAGGTAATGAGT
>JBMCEH010000054.1:0-6895 GCA_048620775.1 Candidatus Natronoplasma sp.
CTTCGAATACTGTGAATGATGCCCCAGTTTACTACTGGAAGAACCGAAAAGGAGGTACAGTTCCCCAAGGTGCTGGACAAGTCATACTGGCTAACTGTGAGGATGTGAGAGTTCGTGATCAGGATATCAGTGGTGGCAGCGTAGGGATCTTATTGGGCTTTTCATCAAACAATATTTTGAAGGAAAACAGGGTTATGGACTCTAGTTGGGAAGGCATAACTCTTTTTGAATCGGATGATAATATCTTGGAAAACAACAACGCATCTGAAAACCGATACCCTGGTTTCTATTTGTTCGAATCAGATAGTAATATGATCGCTGGTAATACCGCTTCTAACAACAGTTACGGGGTCATAACTTTTGAATCTGCCGAGAATAAGTTTATCTACAATACCATAACTAAAAATCAGGTAGAGGGCATGAGTCTTTATGAATCTGATGGCAATATATTGAGAAACAATAATGCCTCTGGAAATCGATTCCCAGGCATCTTCCTGATGGAATCTAGTTATAATGAACTCATCGGAAACACTGCGGAGAAGAACATATACGGTCTCTATGTCTCTCTCTCCAAAAATAATACTTTTGAAGATAACAATGTTCGGAACAACGACTTCATCGGCATAGCTATTGAATACTCTGAGGAGAATATGGTTGCTAACAATACTGTAGAACACAATGAATTGGGCGTTGGTCTCGGTGCATCCAACCAAAACGTACTGACAAAAAACATGATATCAGAAAACAGTCAACTTGGTATTGATGTTTTAGGATCTACTGGGAATTTGTTCTATAAAAATTGGTTCATCGAAAATGAAAACCAAACTCAGGACGATGGGGACAATGAATGGGATGCCGGTGATCCCGCCGATGATGGCGAAGGTGGTAACTATTGGTCTAACTATAAAGGTATAGATAGAGGTGATGGAATAGGTCATAGACCTTATGAGATCGGCGAGGATGGGAATCAAGATAATTATCCATGGATGACATCTGATATGGTTCTTGAGGAGGAAGAGGAAAGAAATATACTAGACATCATTATAGATGGCATAAGGGATTTAATAGATGTTCCAGATACATCGGATAGACGAGAGATACCTGGATTCTCATTTTCTTTACTAGTCTTGGGGTTGGTCACTGCTGCGACCATCCATCATAAGAAGAAACGATAATTATTATCTAGAAGCGCCGGGATAGTTTAACCCTCTAATTAGTGATAGAAATAATAAAAATATGAAGGAAGGGATTTTACAATTTAGGCCCAGATGATCCCTAGAGTTATGGTGACATTGTAGTATCTCTAGCCCAATATTAGATCAGGCTATATCCTATGTAACGCAGGGTCGCGATTATTGCTAGTATTACCAGTGCTATCGGTACTAAAAAGAAACCCGCAAAGGCCAAAATCAATAGACCTATGATCGTCAGGATCACTAAAATTATCGATAGCAGAATGGACTCTAACATTTCTTACCTGCCTCCTTTATTTTTTTTCTAAGTTGTGACATATTCCCTCAAGCAGATAAAGAACGAAGCATATAAATAATTAACTGAATCATTTATCATGCCTTTTTCTTTAAGTGTTCCCGATGAACGAAACATTTAATATTGAGGTTTTTCCAAATAGGGCAGTGCTGTGATATGTCATTGGTAAGGCTAGGAGAGATACACCTACATTGGTGTCACCACTGCAATATACCTATTGTAGAAGATGGTGAATGCGGACTCTGTAAAGAGAAATCTGATAAGGTCGATATAACCCCTCCTGGTGATATTAGACCTGCATTTGAAGAGGACATTGAACGGATAAGAGAAACTATAGATAAACAATGGGGTGAGAATTACTCATATGAGATTTTTTCAGAGGGAAAACCGGTAGTTCTCAATGGTATACCTTACAGGGACAGGATGGATGAAGTGATAGTCGATGGAAAAGTTATAGGCGCGTTGAGATACAATCCTGAAAGAAAATTGAGTGATAAAGATCCATATGAATTCATCTTAAGACCGTGGAAAGGTTTGAAAAGACCGGAAGAAGGTTTTGTTGAAGTCGATGACGGCGCTGTAGAACCTATACTTGACGGAGGAAGTGTGCTCGCTCCAGGGATAACAGATGCGGATCCATCCATAGAGGAGGGAGATGAAGTGATCGTTTGTGATCGCTCCGGAAAAGTGATCTGTTCCGGTTTTGCTAGACTCTCGGGAGATAAACTGGTAAAAGTTGATTCGGGAAGAGGTGTGAAGAATAGATGGAGGATCTCTGATTACTCACCGAACGAAGGAAAAGCTGATTGGGATGAGATCGTCGAAGCTAACCGTGATCATATTGAAAATCGGGTGGAAAAAGCCGTAGAATTCATCGAGAATGAAGTGGATAAGCATGAACTTCCCACAGCTGTAGCCTACAGCGGTGGAAAGGACTCTTTAGCAACTCTACATCTACTACTCGATGCTGGATTGGACCCTGATATGATATTCATAGATACCGGTATCGAATTACCTGAAACGATCGACAATGTTAAGAGGGTGGCGGAGAGATATGCTCTAAATCTTAATATGAGAAAGGCCAACAGTGGATATTGGAACAATCTTGATCATTTTGGACCTTCTGCTAAAGATTATAGATGGTGCTGTAAGACCTGTAAACTAGGTCCAACTTCTCTACTCATCAAGGATAATTACGATGACGGTGTACTCTCTTTCATCGGTCAAAGGAGATACGAGTCGAAACAGAGGATGAGCCAGGGAAGTACTTGGAACAACCCTTGGGTTCCTGGTCAAGTCTCCTCTTCTCCGATACAGGATTGGACCGCTTTTCATGTCTGGCTTTATCTGTTTTCAAAGAACGCCGATTGGAATAAATGGTACGAGAAAGGGTTCGAGAGGATAGGATGTTGGGTCTGTCCGGCTTCTGATCTTGCCGAGCTTGATAAACTGAAAGAGGAGTTCCGAGGATACGAGAGATTTGAAGAAGCTCTTAAACTCTATGCAGAGAAGAACGATCTGCCAGATAAGTGGATAAAGCTCGGACTATGGAGATGGCTGGATGTACCTGAAAATATGGAAGATCTTCTCGATGAAGAGCTTGAGAACACAAAGAGTGTAGAGATCGAGAAATCTATAGAGAAAATGCTAGATAACTCTAGGACCAAAAACTTGCTTAATGCACTTTGCGATGTAGAAGAAATATCTCTAGAAGAACTCGATAGAGAAGAGGTCCTCAAGTTACACAAAAAAGCCTTGAATTGTGTTGAATGCGGTGTCTGCGTCGGCAGATGTGAAAGAGATGCAGTCTTTTTTGAAAAAGGTATAAAGATCGATCCTGAGAAGTGCATACACTGCGGTAGATGCTTAGGAAAATGTCCAGTGGTTCATTTTGATGCAAGGGTCTGATCCGATATATCCGAAAAAATATCTTTCAATTCTTTATAACTAGCGTTAGTTTTAATCCCTGTAGGAGAAAAGTGCGTTCTCGAAATCTTAAATCCTTTTTCTTCTAACTTTTCTTCTATTTCTTCAATAGGTGGAGGAGCGATCTTCAATATGCTGCTGATCTCATTGGTATCATAGAAGAATGGATGGAAATTAGATTCCTTTTTCCAAAGAGAAAGTAATTTTTCATCTAGACCGCCCATTCTTTCCATACGTTTTAGAACATCTCCGGAGAATAGTTCACCGGTCCAGAAGGGTCCGTAGGTTCTATCTGAATTCAGGTTATCCCTTTTCCATCCACCTTCATAAAAGTGGATTTTATTCACTTTTTCTATGCACTGGTCCGCTTTCTTTTTACCTTCACCTATCTGGAGATACGTCCGGAAATGATGTCCTTCAAAATAAGAAAGTAGAGGTTTTATCCATCTGTTGTAGCGTGCAGCTTCGCTTGCACAATATGCCAATAGTATTCTAAGACCGTTCTCGTGCCTACACCAGTTGTTGATCGGGTGGGACGAATACCTCCTCAAACATGTTTTAGGGTAGGTCCCACAAAGGACCGCAGTGTCAGTTGATGTAACTCCCACAACGCCTTGATGAGATACACACCGAGCAGCGATAGGATAGTAAGGAACAGGCGTACCGAAAGGATCGATATCTATGTAATCGTACTGGTATCTATTTTCCAGAAGATGTTTTTCTACGGATTCGTTTGTGATGGTTGCACTGATAGAGTTGCTTTCGACGTTCCTTTTTATCAGATCTTCTGCATCCTCAGATACATCGTTGATCGTTACTTCAGAAATGGGTGTTTCTTTTGCCGCCCTGATACCTCTTATACCAGAAGCCGCCATACCATCTAGGAATCGGATTTTTCCATCTGCCCAACTTCTCAAAAAAGATACAAAGATATCTCTGCTCTTCTCCATAGATGGATTGTAAAAAACTCCATCTCCTCTCTCTTTCGGTCCTTCTGTATCATCAAAACATGGAACATCGATCTCGACTTTTCCTTCAGATACCTTTACCAGATTCACCTTCAACCGCCCTTGATATCTTCCTTTAACAGATCCAACACTTTATAGGGTAGAATGTCTTTATTCACATCGGTGAGTTCTAACATCCTCACGTCGTCGCGCCTCCTTATCTCCTGAAGAAGTGGATTCCTTGATTTCTTTTCAAATGTCAATATTAAGGGTTTATCCACTTCTAATATTTTTTTTACAGTCTCGTAGAATTCTTCGCTTTCTACCTGCATCTTTCCTATCTCATCTACGAGTATCACATCTTTTTCGTTAGCTCCGTTCCGGATAGCCTTGACACCGACCTCGTTGAGGGAGTCTAGATCCACTCCATATCCCTTAATCTCAATAGGAGAGTTCAAGTCCAGGTGAGCAAATACGGCTTTTTCCCTGGTCTGCCAATCCATGACCTGAAAACCAACCCTACGATTATCCTCCATGATCGGTTCTGTCAACATCCCTCCTATAGATATATCCTCATCATTGAGCATATTTATTATCGACTTGATGGTCTCTGACTTCTGCATACCAGAAGGTCCGCTTATACCGATCTTCAGACTTTTTGCCATTCGTATCGATCCTCTGTTTGGAGATTAATAACGCATTTCAAGTATTTATTAATTGTTGGGGAAACCGGCGTTCATCCCTCTATACTTTCAAGATACATCAGAGGATAGTTCATCTTTTCTATATATTCCATCTTTCCTATCGCCTTCATGCCTTTATATTCTACTTCCACCTTAGCCTTGATCATATCTCCAGTGAGAGTAGTATAATCGAAGGGTCCCTCATCACCTCTGGAAGATTTTTCTGGTTTTATTTTCACCTCTGCTGATTTTACGAAGGCCTGGCTTTCCGTGGTGCTTTCCATAGCTCTCTCCAGCTTTTCTATATTTCTTGAACTTACTGGGGTTCCAACGAACTGGTGAAAAAGAGCACCCAGTTTTATCCCTAACTCAAATGATATTCTCTGGTCGTCTGTACAGTCAAAATATCTGTTAGCTTCGAGTATCTTTTCATCCATGCTATCTTTTCTTTTTTCCATAGATTTTTAAAATGAAAGGTGAGATAAAAACATAACCCAAAAGGAGCAGGGTAGTAAAGAAGAGGAGCATAAATCCAAAACTGAGAGAGAAATCCACTGACAGAAAACCAGTAAATGTTAATATTAAGAAAACCAATCCCGCTAATTGGCTCTTCTTAGTTCTGAATTTAGGATACTCTATAGAAGAATAAAGCAATAAACACAATAACCCCACTATACCCAATGTATAGTAAGGTAAATAAAAACCAGTAGGCCCCCAACCTAAGAGGAAGGAAAGGTGTAAGATTAACAATGCTAAACACGGGGTAGGCAAACCTCGGTATGTGAGTGCTTCGGAATTCTTGTCAGCGAACCTTGCCAATCTCATGGTCCCAAGAAAAACGATGATAAAAGGCAAGAAAGTGGCCAAGGCGTTCTGCGGATGTTCCCATCCTCTTCCTAGAGCCTCTTCATAATATGTATAATAAAGCAGTAGAGCTGGAGCAAAGCAGAAAGATATGATGTCTGAAAAAAAATCAAGATATGCTCCTAATTCGTGCTCGACCCCCATACATCTAGCTAGTGCACCGTCTATTCCATCTAAGGCAACACATAAAATGATCAGCATCGAAGCCAACCATAACCTGCCGTCTATTATGTAAGTTATAGAGAGAAAACCGAGCGATGCATTCAGCACGGTCAAGAAATCTGGAGCTGTCAAGGAAGTTTTTTTATCCATTCCACTCACCTAATGAAGTTCTACCTGCTTTTACTTTTTGTCCCTCTTCCACACAGAAATGGACCTTTTTAGGGAACCTTACTTTTACTTTTGAACCGAATCTTATCATGCCCAACCTCTCACCCTTTTTTATAAGATCTCCTTCTTCTACGTATGGGACTATCCTTCTAGCCATCATCCCGGCTATCTGCCATATCTTTATCTTGCCGTGCTCGGTCGATAACACAAGAAGTTGCCGCTCGTTGCTGCTTGCTTTTTCACTAAAAGCCGGTGAATGTTTACCTTTCGTGTGTTTCATCTTTTCTACTCTTCCTGCCCAAGGAGTTCGGTTAACATGGACATCCCATATATTCATGAATATTTCTATCTCGTTTTTTTCGATATCGATCGATTGGATCTTTCCGTCGGCTGGAGAAGGAATCCCGTCAGAGATATCTCTCTCAGGATCTCTGAAAAAGAAGAGGATGAAGAGGAGTTGTATTGCCCCAATGATGGGGAGTATAGGGTTAAAATACAGAGAAATATACAGTAGGATCAAAACTATAAATAAACCAAAAGAGAAAAAAATCGGTCTTTTTCCTCCGGTCGCAAACATGTGAAAATTAAAAGAGGAAGAGGTAAATTAACTCTTTGTCCAAGAAGTCACCTTCCTAAATCTGTGATTTAACGAGTAAT
>JBMCEH010000055.1:0-6861 GCA_048620775.1 Candidatus Natronoplasma sp.
GTGCTATCCTAATGGAAACGGTTTAAAATATGCTGACCGGTTAGAAGTTGAAGATCTGAAAGACATGGGACGCTATACATGCCGCTGGGAGGGACACAGTGATTTCTGGAGAACTATGGTTAAAAGTGGTTTTTTGGATGAAGAGCCGGTGGAGGTCGACGGAGATATGATGAGTCCGATGAGATTTGTAGCGGAGCTTTTAAAGTCGCAGGACCAGTTCTGGTTAAAAGATGATGAAAAGGACTTGGCCATGGTCCGAGTCGAAGCTCGCGGTATCAAAGATGGAGAAGAAGTGCGTAATGTCTACCAGATGATAGATAGGAGGGATCTAGAGACAGGTTTTACCGCAATGCAGCGTACTGTAGGTTATACTGCGAGCATAGGAGCGCATCTTATACTAGAAGGTGAGTTGGATCGGAACGGTATACTTTCGCCTACAGAAGTAGACTTATCAAAGATCGTCGGAGAACTAGAAGAAAGAGATATTAGTATAGAACATGATATCGATTGCAGAGAAGAATAGATTTCAAAAATCAGATAATTTTTCTAGCACCATATGAGTGGTTTTTATTCCATTTTTAAAGTATTCTATTACTAGATTCTCATCTGGAGAATGGTTGTTTTCATCAGCGTTGGCGTAAGGTACCACTATACAATCTATGCCCAACTCTTCGTCGAATACATACGATGGGAGAGATCCTCCTGCTGCAGGCTTTAAGACCGGTTCTTGATCCCAGGCATATGTTACAGCATCGATTATTGGCTCAACATAGGGAGAATCTATTTTAGCCCTGTATGGTTTCATACTGTCGTGATATATTATATCAAGATCTACACTTCCGGATTTATGTTTTTTTACGTGATCTGAAAATTTCTTGAATATGTCATCTGGATCCTGATCTACTACCAATCTCATACCTATCTTAACTCTTGCTTCTGAGGGTATGATAGTCTTTACGCCCTCGCCTTTGTATCCGCTTGTAAATCCAGCTATATTTAACGTAGGATAAAACATCAATTTTTCATGATAAGATTCTCCCGGACCTTCAGTAAAACCTTTGATTTTCAAGTCCTTTTTGATTTTGCATTCGTCTAGAGGAATATTTTGCAGGACTTCTTTATCTTCCTCCGTGATCTCTAGAACGTCATCATAAAAGCCATCGATGGTGATCTTACCCCTCTCGTCTTTCATGGTATTCAAGATACGTACTAATTCCCACGCTGGATTTGGAACAGGCCCACCGAAGATACCCGAATGTAGGTCTCTGTTAGCCACTTCAGCTTGGACCTCTAAATATAGAAGTCCTCTTACCCCCATCAATACCTGAGGTCTATCAGATTCATCTATCGGGCCATCGGACATGTAAGCAATGTTTGCTTTGATGTCAGATCTATTTTCCCTGATAACTTGTCTGAGGTTCGGACTGCCCATCTCTTCTTCTCCTTCTAGAATCAAAGTTAAGTTAATAGGAAGACGATCGAATTCTCTTAGAGCCTTTACCGCACAGAGATGGGCGAACCATTGGCCTTTATTGTCTCCCGCTCCCCTTGCATAAATACGTTTTTTTCCCTCCTCGTCCTCTCTGATATCTGGTTCGAAAGGTGGTGTAGTCCACTTCTTAGGATTGACAGGTTGAACATCGTAATGACCATATATCAACAGTGTCGGCTCATCATTATCAGGATCATGATCCACAAATGCTTTAGCTATGATAGAAGGTTGACCGGAAGTTTCGATCTTCTTTATCTCATCGAACCCATATTTACTACAGAGATCCTGAACCAGTTTTATACATTTCTCAATTCCTTCAGAGGTAGTGCTGATAGAAGGCTGAGAGAGTAATCTGATCAAATCTTTCATATAACTTTCAAAATTTTCTTCGATATAATCTTCAACTTTTTCTTTAGTCATACATATTCGATTGAGATAATAGCTCTCATGATTCTTATATATTTTCGCTCCTTTTAGTTGTAGTAGTCAAAGGAAAAAATTGTAAATACTCTTTGAGAGCTTTTGAGTCGAGATCAATAATAATCAGGTGGAATTTCGATGAAAGATTTGATGAAAAAATTTAGTTTTGAGCTTGCAACCGAGGTAGAATTTGGGGCTGGAAAGATAGACGTTTTGGCTGGAAAACTTGACGAGATGAATATAGAAAAACTGTTGGTAGTAACAGATAAAGGGATAGAAAAAGTGGGGATCCTTGAAAAGATAGAATCTAACTTTGATGAGATAAATTACAAGATTTATGATGAGGTCGAACCTAATCCTAAAGAGTTCCATGTTGAAATGGGCTCTGAGATAGCTAGGGAGTACGATCCCGATGGTATGATCGCTATAGGAGGAGGAAGCCCTATAGACTGCGCTAAGGCGATAGGAGCATTGCTCGGAAGTGAGGTAGATGATATCGAGCAGTATTATGGAAAAGGAACTGTAAAAGAGGAGACCCTGCCTTTCATCGCTGTTCCAACCACAGCGGGGACTGGAAGTGAAGTAACGTTTTCTTCAGTCATCACTGATAGTGATACCAACATTAAAAAGAGCATCAGGAGTTCATTCATCGCGCCGGATCTTAGCATTTTAGATCCTGAACTCACCAAGAGTTTACCAAAGAGTCTTACGGCTTATTCAGGTATGGACGCTTTTACTCACGCAGTCGAAGCTTACACAGCTAAAACGGCAACGGCTCTAACCAACGTCTTTGCATTGAGTTCTATGGAACTTATATTGGAAAATATAGAGAAGGTGTATCAGGAACCAGACCACATCGAATCTAGATCAGGGATGTTATTAGGCAGTACTATAGCAGGAATTGCGTTCAATCATTCCGACGTGGCTTCGGTACACTGCATGGCCGAATCTTTGGGAGGGAAATACGACGCACCTCACGGGCTCTGTAATTCTATGATCCTACCGTATGTGATGGAATATAATATGGATTACTGTTTAGAGAAGTACGCGAGAGTTGCTGGAATGATGGGATGCGAGTTCGAAACTGTCGAGGAAGGAGCTATGAAAGCCGTTGACGGTATCAAAGAACTCAATCAGAAACTAGATATACCGTCTATAGACGAAATAGGGTTCAGAGAACAGGATATAGAAGAGCTAGCGGAGATGTCTGTTAACAATCTTTCCAACGAAAGCAATCCTAGAGAGATGAAAAAAGAGGATTACGTCAAGCTTTTCACGAAGATGTCTCAATCCTCTTCGAACAGATAGAGATATTCAGAGTAACCTTTTTCCTCCATATCTTCTTTAGGTATGAATTTAAGAGAGGCTGAATTCATGCAGTACCGCTTTCCTGTTGGTCGGGGTCCATCCTCGAAGAGGTGGCCAAGATGAGAACCCGCGTGTTTGCTTTTTACCTCTGTTCTATTATCTAGGATACCGCTCTCTTTCTGGGTGACTATATTATCAGGCTCTAAGGGTTTGGAAAAACTCGGCCATCCTGAACCTGATTTGAACTTATCCTTTGAACTGAACAGGACTTCACCGGAGACCACGCCAACATAAATACCTTCTTCTTCATTGTCCCAATATTCGTTTTGGAACGCAGGTTCAGTCCCCTTCTTTTGAGTTACTTGATATTGCTTTTTAGTGAGCATCTCTTTTAGTTCTTCATCCGACGGTTTTTCATAAGATCCTTCATCTTCGTTTAGTCCAGACTGCATATTATCTCACCTCCTGAAGACTTCCATTTTTCGTATAACATTTTTTTTCCTTCGTCAGTGAGACCTAGACCTTTTAGATCTTCCTTTGACTTAAGATCACCGTGCCCAGAAACGTAGCCGTTTACACGAGCGACGGCGGTAGAATCGATGAATTCAGCCATATCAGGATATACCTGCTGATACGCTCTGTAGATCTTTTTGTTTCTACTCAGGTGATACTTCTGATGATAATCTTCAGCCATATAAAATTTTGAAAAAAGCCTCAATTCGGTCATTATCTTCATGGAATATTCTTCCTGAAGCTTTTCCTTACTACTTCTAGCTATCTTCTCCTGTTCCTCATCGTGGAAGAAGATGATAGCCTTGTACTGGGTGGTGTTCTGATGCGTAGGATCGTGGTTATGCCAGAAGATCTTTACCAGTTGCTCGTAACTGATCTGCTTTTGGTCGTAGTCTATCTGAATGGTCTCTGTATGACCATCCAGGTTGTGATAGGTGGGGTCTTCCTTTTTTCCACCTGAATAACCCACTCTTGTCCTTATGACTCCAGGTGCCGCTCCGAAAAGGGAGTCGGGCCCCCAGAAACAACCCATGGCGAAGGTAGCGGTTTTTAATTTGTTTGATACCTTTTTGTCGATAGGTGGTATTTTATTCATTATGAGATCATCCGAACTCTTTCCTTTGCTGAACAGGTTGGCCACTATAGTGAGATATAATAAGGAAAACAAGAGCTTGAACTTATCATCGATGGTCATAAGATCCGCATTTTATATCGTCTTCTTTCCCATTAAATCTTTCTGCCGCTCGAGTGATCTTCTTTTTTTGCTTTCATATATAAAAGCGAATATTTATGTTAGTTTGATTGCTTTTACTATTAAACCTATCTCTCTGAAAATCCTTCCTCTATCCTTTTTTTTGATATTCGTTCTGCAACAAAAGTTATTATAACTTCATTCTTCATCCTGAACTGAGATGATCGAGATGGACTTTGACGAGGGTCTAGATCGTAGAGGAACAGGCTGCGCTAAGTGGGA
Organism: Candidatus Natronoplasma sp.; assembly: GCA_048620775.1. Classification (GTDB taxonomy): domain Archaea; phylum Thermoplasmatota; class Thermoplasmata; order Halarchaeoplasmatales; family Halarchaeoplasmataceae; genus Natronoplasma. The sequence goes on from JBMCEH010000055.1 coordinate 4,707, forward strand.
CTTCATAGATGAGTATTTTGATAGAGACGATGTATTACCCATGTGGGTGGCCGATTCCGATTGGAAGACCTGCGATGCGATAATAGAAGCTTTGAAGGAAAGAGTGGAACACGGCGCCTTCGGTTACGGAAAGCCAGGAAAGGAGCACGATGAGTCCGTGGTCAACTGGATAAAGAAACGATACGACTGGAAAATAGACCCAGAATGGATAGTTTATACCAATGGAATAACTCCGAGTCTAAGCGTCTCCGTAAGGACCTTCACAGATCTAGGTGACGGCGTAGTTCTTCAGCCACCTGTGTATTATCCCTTTTACTCAGTGATAGAGAACAGCGGTGCTCGAGCGATCAAGAACGAACTGAGATATGATGGTGAAAAAAACACGTACAGTATAGATTTTGAAGACCTAGAAAGAAAATTTGAAACCTGTGATTTGAAAGTAGAGAGAGCTAACAGATCTAGGATGATGATCCTCTGCAGTCCACACAATCCCGTGGGCAGAGTTTGGGGTGAAGAGGAACTCAAAAGGATAGGCGAACTAGCTTTGGAACACGATGTTATGGTAGTTTCGGATGAGATCTTCTCGGATTACGTCTATGAGGGTAAACACACTCCTTTTTCTTCCCTATCGGAGGAGATAGCTCAAAATTCTATCACGATGTTCGCTCCGACGAAAACTTTCAACATCGCGGGTATGAACATAGGAATAGCTATCATACCCAACTCTCGTTTAAGAAGAAGATTTAAAAATTCGAGAGAGAGGTTGGTCAAACAAGGTAACGTCTTCGGATTTACAGCTCTAAAAGCAGCATATAATCAAGGAGAAAAATGGCTGGAAGCTCAACTAGATTACCTAGAAGAAAATAAAGACTATGCGGTGAATTTTGTTCAAAAGAACATACCTGAAGTTGAAGTCGTTGATCCTGAAGGTACATTCCTGCTCTGGATGGATTTCGATGAACTTGAACTCAAACCTGAAGAATTAGATGAATTGTTATTGAGCAAAGCTAAAGTTGCTTTGAATAACGGTGCATGGTTCGGTGAGAACGGAGAGGGATTTATGAGATTGAACTTCGCCTGTCCTAGATCAACACTGGAAGAGGGCCTCCAAAGGATCAAGGATGCTGTCCGAAAAGTAGTTTGATCCTAAGTCGAACATAGGTTTTTAGCGATTAGAGAGTGCTATATCTTAGTCTTTAGCCGAGGATAATTTTTTACAATATTTCGAATCATTATCTTTACCAGTAAATAGATCCTCCTTAAAAATCTTTAAAGACCTACAGACTTAAAAAGGTAAATTTTCGGAAGATATATATAACCTTCTTTCAATATCAAGGGGAAGAGTGGTGATATTATTAGAAGAAAAAGAATGAAGCGTTTGGGAGCGTTATGCTTGGTACTGATCCTTGCGATGTCAGCATTTGCAGTGATGCCAGGATTTACTGCCGGAACAGAAGAAACTGAACTTCTAGAGGATCATGAAGAACTTGGCGTTAATGAAATAGAGCCTGAGGACGAGGCTGTAGGCGTAGAACTCGATGCGGGGCAGGTAACTCTCCGTGTGAATGTAAGCGATGGTATTGGTAACAATACGAACGTTGTTTTCTACAACGCTACAGATGATATAGAGATAGGCGAAGACCTAGATGTCGAAGACGAAGGATGGGCTGAAGCTGCATGGGAAGACCTTGAATATGGTACAACTTATGAATGGTACGTAAACATCTCTGATGCAAATAATGAGGACAACTATTCCGTAGAAGGGCCATGGTCTTTCACGACGGAACACATACCGAACATGCCAGAGTTGGTGAGACCTGATGATGAAGCAACTGGTGTTTCCCTAAACCCAGAACTCAACGTTAGTGTAAGTCATCCAGAGGGAGAGCAGATGAACGTCACGTTCTACAATGCTACAGACGACTATGAGATAGGCAATGTAACAGAAGTCGACAGTGGAGAGGAAGCAAATATGACCTGGGAAAACCTTGAATACGGTACTACTTACGAGTGGTACGTCAATGTCACTGAAGTAGGCAATGAGACCGAAAATTACACCGTATCGGATACTTGGACCTTCACGACTGAGAGCATTGAGTTCACCGACGTATATCCAGAAAGTGGAAGCGAGGACGTTGAGATCAAAGGCATGAAC
>JBMCEH010000056.1:0-6737 GCA_048620775.1 Candidatus Natronoplasma sp.
TCCGAAGGGAGCTTTCTATGTCTTCCCTAATATACAGGAGACCGGGATGAAGAGCGAAGAGTTAGCTGATCATATGCTTGAGGAAGCGGGAGTATGTTTACTCCCCGGTACAGCTTTCGGTAGCCAGGGTGAAGGATACCTCCGTCTCTCTTATGCTAGTTCTCTCGAGGAAATAGAGAAAGGCATAGAGAGGATGAAAGAAACTATGGCCAATGTGATCTGATTTTTAAAAACCTTTAATTTTCTTATTTTTCTGCAGGACAAGTTTTATATTGGGGTAGTTAAATCAGATTGGCGAATCCACGAGGAATCAACATGGGAAACATAAGACCAACCTACATAAAACGGGTAGCTATCGAGTTAGTCGAAAAGTATCCTGAAGAGTTCAAAAAAGATGATTATGAACATAACAAGCATAAGGTAGAGGAACTCACGAATGTGGATTCCAACTCGATGAGGAACAAAATAGCGGGCTATATAGTTCGATACATGAACAGAGGTAACAATTGAGTTTTTTTTGACTGTTTTTACTCTACGTCATGAGTTTCTTCTGCAACAGTAACGCAGCTCAGCAGATCGTCTACGGTCTGTAAGAGCTGCAGAGGCTCCTCAGACTTTATCTTACAAGTTATTGTAGAACCTTCAAGAGTCATGTCAACATACCCTTCGTTGTCTGGTTCTATTGACTTTCCGATCACGGAGGCGGTTTTTTCATCATCATAATCTAATTTCAACTCGCACTCGATCATGACTACCTCATCCTTTTCCCGTCCTTCAAAACCACGACGTTGGTAGATCCGCTCATCTTAACTACTTTTTGTAGGTTCTCCGCGTAATCTTCTCCTTCAGAGTTGAGAAGTTCTTCTATATGGTCCGATAAGAATTCTCCTGACTGGACTTCAGAATCTTCATATTTCCACCTTTTTGAGGCTCCCTTCCCAAACACGATATAAAATCCGTAGGCTATCGCCTTCAATCGCGTTTCAGAGAGGTTATGATCTTCTATCTCATTTATGGCCTCGTCCTGACCTTTAGCCTTGTAAACTCTAGCGATATTATCAGCAAATTCGGCTTCAGGAGGTAATCTTTTGAATTCGGGCAACCTGTCCATCTCTTCTTTTTTCTTTTTGATATCTCTGATCTCTCTGAGCTTCTCTCTTGGGCGGATATCTCTAGAAAGAACTTCCTCTATCGATCCTTTGTCATCAAATATGGCTCTCAAAACCTCGAGCTTGTGCTCCTCCCAATAAAGTTCTAAAAACTCGTTTACAGTACCTTCATCTAACACCGCTCCTTCCGTTCTCTTGATCAGCTTCTTCAAGGCGGGCCTTTCCCATTGTTCGTGAGCAAGGTTCTTCAAAAATTCCTTTTTATCTTTCCCGTAACAGGTATCTCTGACTATGAATATCTTTTTTTCCTTTTTTAGAACAGACCTAGCTTCTTCGGAATAACGTGTCATAAACTCTTTATCTGAAAGTTTTTTGAAATACTTCTCAGTTAGATCATCGGAAACAGGTATGTCCCTGCTCAATGTACAGCTTTCACAATCACCCTCACAACGGAGTCCTATACCAGCCTCCAAAGAGAACGATTTTGAATTGTCTGGAGAAAGCATACAATCGGTTATGATCTTGAACAGATTAACTGTATCTTCAACACAATCTTCACATATAGAAAAAGTTTTATCCACACTTTCCCAATACAAGCTCAACCTTCCCTTGTCCTTTTTGATGTGTCCACAGGCGTAGTCATCCCCTTCTTTTGATATTTTGTAAGGTATATTTCCGATAGCACTCTTAACGAATTTTTTCGGGGGTTTGGGTTTCTTGCCCGTACAGACCACCTTATCATCGACAGAATAAAAGTAATACCCTTTTTGGGCCTCCTTGCTGAAAGCGATCAATCTCCTCTTTGGATCGTTAAAGTGCTGCACTCCTACCAATCTTTTTTTGGTCGCTCCCCCTTTTTTTGCATAGGCGATCTCCCCCCGAGGGGATTTAGCCGTAGTGATCTTTTTCGCTTTCTCCTGAATACCGAAAAGTATTGTTCCTGCCACTGCCTGAGACAGATCCGGTCCGCGGTTAGCATACTTTTTCAACTTTTTTTCATTTTCTGTATATTTTTCTATCTTTTTGATCTTTCTTTTAGCTCTTCCAAATTTACAGAAAAGACAACTATCCTGGCATTCTGGGATGACCTTCATCGGGTCCTCTGCCAAACTCTTTGCATTCTCTATAAGATTTTTTTTCTGGATCTTACTAGCTTTTCTAGGACCTCTTCTGAACCTCATCTGCCTTGGATAACAAGAACGGATTTATAAAAGTTGTGAGTATTAGAAAAGTTGTTCATTCGTCTATATAAAGTCCTGTGGGCTTTTTCACGTATTTTTTGATTTTTCTCTCCTTTAAGATCTCTTTAGCCACTGCCATCTTTCGAGGAAGTTCTTCGGGCTCTTCCACACCTTCTTCACGAGCCATCCGGTTCAACTCTTCTCGGGTGTTTTCATAAACCATCTTTTGGGCCTTTTCTTCATCTACATTGAGCATCTTATCCGTTCTATCATCGTTTTAACAATATTTTATTCTTTTGAATCAAATCTCCTTGAAAAAGGGGAAAAAATTTAACGAAGTCCTATCTACTGTAAATGGTAAGATGCAAGAGATTTGGACAGAAAAATATAGGCCAGAGAAACTCGAAGGGGTCTACGGTCAACAAAAAGTTGTAGATAGATTGAAGGCTTACGTGAAAAAGGAAAGTATGCCCCATCTCCTGTTCGCTGGACCCGCTGGAACTGGCAAAACTACTTCCGCTATAGCTCTTTCCAAAGAGATGTATGGAGAAGATTGGAAAACTAACTTTTTCGAATTGAACGCATCGGATGAAAGAGGGATAGACATCATCAGAAACAAGATAAAGGAGTACGCAAAAACCACCACTGTCAGCGGCATAGGTTTCAAGATCATCTTCATGGACGAGGCTGACTCGCTGACACCTGAAGCACAGGCGGCTCTTCGCCGTACTATGGAGAAGTATTCACATAACTGCCGGTTTATACTTTCATGCAATTACTCTTCAAAGATAATCGACCCCATACAATCTAGATGTGCAGTATTCAGGTTCAGAAAATTGATAGACGACGATGTAGAGGAATGGATAGATCATATAGCCGAAGAAGAGGATTTAGAAATTTCTCAAGGAGCGAAAGAACTGCTGATCAACGTGGTAGGAGGAGACCTTCGAAGGATCACAAACCTTCTTCAGATATCCGCCTCTACGACCTCTGACATCACAGAAAAGATAGTTAGAGAAAGTGCTAATATAGCTAGACCCGAGGATATCCAGGATCTGATGAAGAACGCTGCCGAAGGAAACTTCATGGAGGCTAAGAAACAGCTGGACGAATTGATAATAGAAGATGGACTTTCCGGAGAAGACATAATAAAACAGATCCACGATGAGATATATCAAATACCGATGGATAATCGAAAGAAGATGGAATTGGTGGATAGGATCGGTGAAACCGAGTTCAGGTTAGTCGAAGGATCGAACGAAAGGATACAACTCGAAGCTTTGATTGCTGCGATCTCCAAAAGAGATTGAATATCATTCTCCCATCATCTTGACTATGACTTCTCTACTCCTAGCTTTTACATCCATATCACAGAGGATGATCTGCTGCCAGGTACCCAATTCGAGCTCTCCATCAGTGATAGGAGCTGTAAATGACTGACCTATGAAAGAGGCTCGGATATGGGAGTGCCCGTTACCGTCGTGCCATTTTTCATGGTGCTTGTAATGGATGTCCTTGGGAAATAATCTATCCAGCGCTTCAGATATATCATGGACCAAACCCGATTCATATTCTATGGTGGTTAAACCAGCGGTCGATCCAGCCACGAACAGTGTTACCGTTCCTTCTTGAATATCACTCTTCTTGACTAACTTTTTTACTTTATCAGTTAGATCTTTGATATCCAAGTCGCTTTTCGTCTTCACATCAAATCTTTTATCTTCTACGGTCATGTTGTTATCTATAAAATAAAGATTAAAACAAATTTCGGTTCTGTAAATTATAGTGGAAGTCGGAACTTTTTGAACTAACGTTCCGACATCCACAACTCCCTAAAGAATTCACAGGAATCCCTTATGTCGTAGGAATTTAGAAAAATTCCTTGCAAGTTCAAAAAGTCGGGTCATTAACTATACAGGGTGAAGGAAAACAAATATATATTAAATCGAACTAACAAAGTTGCAGGCAATGTTTTCCTGTTTCCAGCCGACCAAGCCAGGAAACAGCATATGGGTGTTTGTATGGAAGAGAGGATCCACTGCTGGCTCAGGGGAAACAGGCTGACTTGGATGGTGATATTTGGAGCCATATTTATCCTCTCTATAGATTTCTGGCATTGGGACGTAGATACGCTGGTCTTCGATTTTCTACCGATATGGGTCATTAGATTGGTGGTTTTTCAGTTACTATTATCTGAATTTATTTATCTTTTTGTGATACATTACTGGAGGGATTGATTTGAATGTTACTATTATAGTTCTAAGCATCATAACTTCTTATCTTTCTTTAACCATCCTTCTCGGAGTGTACGGATACAAGGTATCTGAGAGAAGTATTCAGGATTACTTCTTAGCTAGTAGAAAGATAGGACCTATAGTGCTATTTTTTACTTTAGCGGCTACAAACTTCTCAGCCTTCACCTTCCTAGGTTTTGCAGGGGAGGCATACACTCAGGGATATGCCTTTTATGGTATCATGGGCTTTGGGACATCATTCACCGCCCTCTCATTTTATATAATCGGCCGTCGAGTATGGATATTGGGGAAAAAAAAGGGATATATTACTCCTCCAGAATTGATCGGAGGAGAAACGAACAATCATAGACTCAGGATGCTGTACGTCGCTGTTATGGTGATATTCACTTTACCTTATCTAGCGATCCAACCTATGAGCGCGGGATATGTATTGAATGCCCTTACCAACGGAGCCATCCCATACTTCTATGGTGCGGTTTTTTTGACCGCATTTATCATCGTATATGTTTTTCTTGGAGGCATGAGAACCATAGCCTGGACCGACGTGCTGCAGGGCCTGATGATGATATTTCTTTTGTTGACTGCAGTGATAGTGCTAGCTTACAATCTCGGTGGATTACAGGCGGCCCATGCTCAAGCCAGAGCTCAGGAACCAGGCCTCTTCATCAGATCTGGTACCATCACCGTGAGGATCTGGCTCAGTTACTCTATATTATGGTCACTGTGTAACCCCATGTTTCCACAACTCTTCCAGAGATTCTTTATTTCAGACAGTGAGAAAAGTCTGCAGAGGGCCTCGATAATATTCCCGATATTTACGGGTTTGCTATTTTTGCTGCCTATCATGATAGGAGTCATGGGACGAGGTGCTATCCCTGGGCTAGTTGAAGAAGAAGTGGACAGCATCTTCCCCATGATGCTGGAGAGATATGCTCCTCTTTGGCTATCCACTTTGATAATGAGTGGTGGTTTTGCAGCCTTCATGTCTACTGCGGACAGTCAACTCTTAACTATGAGCTCTATGTTCACCAGGGATATATTCCATCCCTATATCCCGTTCGACAGCGAAGATTTTGACTACTCTATCGGCCATATCATGGTCATCGTTCTAGCTCTTATCGGCCTAGCTATCGCTTATAATCCCCCGGCCACCATCTTTACCATAGTCACATGGGCTTTCACCGGTCTAGCTATACTTTATCCATCTACTCTAGGTGTTCTCTACTGGAAGGCCGAGGGCAATGCCTGTATACTATCCATTTTAACGGGTCTGTCAATGTTATTTCTATATGAGTTCGATCTGATACCTAACTTCGGATTTTTACCGGCTATACCCATAGTGGTTACATCAGGGCTCGTTCTATTCATAAGTCACCATATTATAAAGGTAGATAACCAGAGATGAAGGATTCATTAGAGGGGGTTAAAGGTCTCAAAAAGATTTATATCTAAAAGCACTTTTAAGCGGATTCAGATGATGACCAGACCCTTGCTGAGCCTTTATTGAGGCGATGATGAAGATCTTGAGTACTGATCTCTAGGGTTCTACGGTTTCACTATCTTCCGTATCAAAGGGCTCGAGGGCAAAAACAAAAAATCCCATCCACACGATAAAGAAAATCGAAAGCAGTATATAATCGGGTCTATAAAGATGATTGACTAGGATGCCTGAGATAGGAATGATCACGGCGATAAGCAGGTAAATAAATTTCTTCAGATTTGAGCGTTCTTCTCGAGCCATCGAGGCTTGAAGAATATGGGTAAATAAAAAGTTTTTGGAGAGGCGGGATAGATTTTGTCCACTATGATGGAGATATCCCTTATTCAGAGATAGCTAGATAAGGAGAATTTTTCCGATGTGGAAAGGGTTAAATACATCTTTTTACAATGGGTTATATCCCACTCGAGGATAGAGTTGGGTACACACAAAGGGCAATCCAAAAAGTTAAATACATGCCCAATTGTGGGAAGAATACTTCAAATGGGGATTCAAGAAACCCGGAGCCATGCTTCGTGAACTCTTGAATCCGACAGACGTATAATGAAAGGTGTAATTTGTTCACCCCGCCGTGCAGAGTAACCACATATATATTTGGATTCTATTACTTATACAACGCGCCAATTCGTTGTGCTTCCATACTCAATTCCGGTTGATCCTGCCGGCGGTCACCGCTATTGGAGTTTGATTAAGA
>JBMCEH010000057.1:0-6700 GCA_048620775.1 Candidatus Natronoplasma sp.
CCAATTTGACGTCGACTAGACCAGGTTCTACATCCTCTGCAAGCTTGAATCCAGGCTGATAGATACCGACCCAGTCCACGAAGAAAAGATCTTCCACTTCCTCCGCCTGTTCAGGCGTCATCTTCACTTCATAAGCGTAGTTTGGAACGTAATTTATTATGTTAACACCTTTCTCTTCAAGAGTTTTCCTCCATTCAGGATTCACGGGACCGAGCATATGGACGAGATAAAGCCCTTCTTCACCCTGTTCATACCCGTCTATCATAAGGTTAGGATCCAAGTCAGGCTCTTCTTCTAAAACATCAAAAGTGTGTCCTTTTACAGAGATCTCTGTTCGACCGGGCAATTCTTTGATTTCGATCCCCCTTTCCTTCATACCCTCTATCTCATCGCTGTACATCTCTACCAATGAATATTTACCGTATGCATCAAGAGTTTCGATATCAAAATTTCTCAATTCCTCTTCTTGTCCCTCTCTTACCAGTACAACCTCTTTAGGAGCTTCTTCTGAACTTTGTATTCCGTATCCTAGTCCAGAAAAAACCGATAACACTAGAAGCGAAACAAATGTAAATGCCATGAACTTTTTGACTTTTTCCGTCATAAATTCACCACGAACAATTGTGTTATTTAAACATTTCACAGATTCATCGAGAATTAAACTCAAAAACATTATAATCCTGTCTTACAATTTCAACGACATGATGAATAAGAAGATCGCTCAGATGTTCAATGAAATAGCTGATCTATTAGAACTCAAGGGAGTCGACTTCAAACCTAGAGCCTATAGAAAGGCAGCGAGAAAGATAGAGTCGATGAAAGAAGATATCTCACATTATTACGAAGAGGATGATCTGAAAGATATAGAGGGTGTGGGAGATGCGATGGAAAAGAAGATAAAAGAGGTAATAGAAACCGGTTCATTAGAGTATCTCAAAGAGTTGAAGGAAGAATTACCTAGTGGTCTCATCGATGTTATGAGAGTCCCTGACATCGGACCTAAGAGCGCAAAGAAGCTCCACGATGAACTTGGTATAAAAGATCTAGAATCTCTAAAAACAGAAGCTGAGGAAGGCAATATCAAAGATATCAAAGGATTCGGAGAGAAGACAGAACAGAAGATAATCAGCGGAATAGAGATGCTTGAAGAGATCTCTGGGAGACATCTCTTGGATGAAGTCATACCTGTTGCAGAAGAAATAATAAATCATCTAGAATCTAAGGCTGATAGGATAGAAAAAGCTGGAAGCCTTAGAAGGTGGAAAGAGACGATAGGTGATATAGATATACTCGCCACTGGCAACTCAGAAGAACTCATGGACGCTTTTGCAGATTATGAAGAGGTCGAGGATGTGCTCGTCAAGGGTGAAACTAAAACTAGTGTGAGGTTGAGAGGAGGCGTCCAAGCAGATCTTAGAGTCGTTGACAAAGAAAGTTTTGGAGCCGCCTTACAATACTTCACAGGAGCCAAAGAGCATAATGTTCCTCTGAGGCAGATAGCTATAGACAAGGGATACAAGTTAAATGAGTACGGCCTGTTTAGAAAGGAGGACGATGAAAAGATAGCAGGGGAAACAGAAGAGGATATATACAACAGTCTATCCCTTGATTGGATAGAACCCGAACTGAGAGAGAACCGTGGTGAGATCGAAGCCGCAAAAGAAGGAGAACTACCAGAACTGGTCCGACTTGAAGACATAAAAGGCGATCTGCAGTCTCACAGTGATTGGAGTGACGGCCAGAATACGGTCTACGAGATGGCAAAAGAAGCTCAGGATCTAGGCTACGAATACATCGCTTTGACCGATCATTCTCAAGGGTTGAGCGTTGCTGACGGCCTCACTAAAGAGGAGATAAGGGAAAGAGAGAAAGAGATAGAAAAAGCGCAGGAAAAGTTAGATATCAATATCCTCTCAGGTGTAGAAGTCGATATCAAAAAGGACGGTTCTTTGGACATGGATAAGGAGACCCTACAAGATCTAGATATCGTTCTCGGCGCTATCCATTCCAATTTTAAGATGAAAGAAAAAAAGCAGACGGAACGAATAATCAAAGCGTTCGAGACAGGTCTGATCGATATCTTTGCACATCCCACAGGTAGGAAGATCGGCGAGAGAGAAGGTTATGAAGTGGATATCAATTCACTCATCGATGCCGCAGCCAAAAACGATGTTGTTCTTGAGATAAATGCATCTCCACAGCGTTTGGACCTCGATTCTTTGAATGCAAGGGAGGCTATGGAAAGAGGTGTGATGATCTCGCTTGGAACCGACGCCCACGGGTTAAAACACCTTAACTTCATGCGGTATGGGGTTGCGACTGCAAGAAGAGCATGGCTGGAATCTGAAGACGTTTTGAATACGCGATCGAATGAACAACTGATCAATATATTGGGAGGAAGATGAGATGGACGAAGACGAGGTCAAAGTTCCCAGCTCGAAAGAACAGGCCCAAGAAAGAGCTGAAGAACTGAGAGAAGAGATAAGATATCACGACAGGAAGTACTATATCGAGAACGACCCGGAGATAAGCGATCACGAATACGATATGCTAGTCAAAGAATTGGAAGTTATCGAAGGAAAATATCCAGAACTAAAGACAGAAGATTCTCCTACTCAGAGGGTGATCTCCGCTGAGATAGATGAGTTTGAAACCGTAGAACATCTGAGCGCTATGCTGAGCCTTGATAATACCTTCAATCATGATGAGTTGAGAGAATTCGATAAAAGGGTGAGAGAAGGGCTAGGTAAAAAAGATGAAGAAATCGAATATATTGTCGAACCGAAGATAGACGGGCTTGGAGTAGCTCTATACTACGAAGAGAAGATATTCCAGAGGGGGTCCACGCGAGGGGATGGCCAACGCGGCGAGGATATAACTCCCAATCTCAAAACGGTGCATACAATACCTCTCAGATTGAACGACGACACTGTCCTTAATACGGCGGAGTTTAGAGGCGAGGTTTACATGCCTAGAGATGAGTTCGACGAGATGAATGAAAGAAGATTAGATGAAGGTAAAGATCCATTTGCAAATCCTAGAAATGCCGCAGCTGGAACCGTCAGAAATAAGGACCCTACAATTGTTGCTGAAAGACCTCTAGATATTTTTGTTTATACACTTAGTTACAACGAAGAGGGCGATTTTGAGACACACTGGGAGTGCCTTCAAGAGATGAAAAGAGCGGGTCTTAAAGTCAATAAAAATATAGTTAAAAAAGAAGGTATCGAAGAAGTTATCGAACATATCGATGATTGGAAGGACAAAAAAGAAGATCTAAACTACGAAATCGATGGTATAGTGGTTAAGGTCAATAAACTCGATTATCATGATGTTCTTGGAGCGACCTCCAAACATCCAAGATGGGCTATCGCATACAAATACCCTGCTATGAGGAAATCTAGCACAATCACAGATATAGAAGTCCAGGTAGGAAGAACGGGAAAATTGACTCCTATAGCGATACTAAAACCGGTCCAATTATCAGGTACTGTAGTCGAAAGAGCTTCACTGCATAACGAAGACGAACTTGAACGTAAAAATGTTAACATCGGAGATAAAGTCCTCGTTGAAAAAGCAGGAGAAATAATCCCCCAGATTGTTAAAGTCACAGAGAAGAAGAGTGAAGGCATCTTTCAATTACCGGAAAAATGTCCGGTCTGTGGGAGCGAGGCTAAAAGGATCGGAGATGAAGTCGCTAGAAGATGTATCAATGTTCAGTGTCCTGCCCAAGTCAAACAAAAGATAGAACACTGGACGACTCGAGGAGCGATGGATATAGAAGGTCTAGGTCCAAAAGTTATAGAAAAGCTAGTGGAGCACGGACTTGTGAAGAGTATACCAGATCTATACCGCCTTCAAAAGTGGGAGGTAGTTCAAATAGAGAGGATGGCCGAAAAATCAGCTCAAAATTTGTTAGACCAGATAGAAGAGAGTAAAGATCAGGGTTTGGCTCGAGTTCTGTATGGATTCGGTATACGGTATGTAGGAAGTCACATGTCCGATGTGCTTGCAGAGAATTACGACTCTATCGAAGAACTTATGGAAGAAGACCGTGAAAGTCTTCTAAAGATCGATGAGATAGGGCCTGAGACTGCAGAAAGTATAGTCCAATTTTTCTCCGACCAGCAGAACAGGAAGATGGTCAAAGATTTGAAAGAATTAGGAGTGAATATGGAGTCGGAAAGAGAAACGGCAGAACAATTCTTAGAAGGAAAAAGGTTTGTATTCACTGGCGCTTTAGATGACTATACGAGAAGCAAAGCTTCTGAGTTGGTAGAGAAGTATGGCGGAAGAGTCACCTCGAGTGTAAGCGGGGTAACGAATTACTTGGTCAAAGGAGAAGATCCCGGTTCTAAGCTCGATGATGCGGAAGAAGAAGGTGTTGAGATATTGAATGAGAAAGACTTCAAAAGCATGATCGAAGAAAAGGAGATTTCAACTGAGTGATTCAGAATAAATGGCCTCATCTAGACCGTTTACTTACATTCGGATTACCTTCAATAAAAAATCTCAACTTCCACTCTTTTGCTTCACCAGCATAATCGATGTTTACTCTACGGGCTTTTTCAATATCAAAATCTTCTGAGCCTTTTGACTCAACGACATATAGTTTAGCTCCACACAAGTCCTCTCCATTCAACTGTTTATCTATATCCATTGCCATACACAACTTTCCAGGTCCATCCGTCAACTCTCTCCTATCATTTACACCCCTCCTCTCTTCCATCAGCTTCATACCGTCTAAAGGCTCCAATGCTCTAACAAAGACACCTTCTGGTTCTCCTTCTGTACCTGTCACAACGTTGAAACAGTAGTACATACCGTAGATCATATACACGTAAGCGTGCCCCGCTGGACCGAACATCACTTCAGTCCTTTCAGTCTTACTACTTTGATAAGAATGTGAAGCTGGATCTTCTTCACCCAGATATGCCTCGGTCTCCACGATCTTTCCGATCGTCTTTCCCTCAGAGGAGATCCGGACTAGACACTTTCCTAACAGGTCCTGCGCGACTTCGTCCGCATTTCTACTGTAAAATTCTCTGTCCAACTTTTTCTTCGTAAGCTCCAACTTTTCACCATTTTGTAAATTTTTTCAAGTAGATAGGAGAGAGGGCATATAGTTTAATAATGCTTGTCCGATTATCGTACCGACGAAAGACATACGAGGCAAAATAACATGGAAAAAGAAGAGATCGAAGACATGTTCAAGAGAGAATTGGGCGGAACTTGCTGGAGATTTAAGTACTGGAAAAAAGAAGATAGTTTCGAGTTTCGGAACACCGGGGCTGAGATGTCCAAAGAAGACAGAGATGATATGATAGATGAGTTTTTAGACTCCCTTGATGAAAACACACATAAACCTATCCTCAGCGGAAAACTATGCATCCAAAAAGCAAACGGCAGGCTGATGAAAAAAAGGATAGAGAGGGAGGGAAAAGCGTCTGAAGAAGGACAGGAGATCACTGAAGAGGAAGCTAGAGACCTTATCAAAAAGAGTCTAGTTCGTATAGATAACGACCTGCTCCCAACAAATCGAGTGGTACTGGATCGTGAAGAGATCATAGACATATACAGCGAGACCGTACGGCAGTTGAAGATGATAACTGTTAACCTGAAAGGGAATAAGATGATCACACTGACAGACAAGGGTGGGCTTCAATTCGAAACTAGGTGAATTTTTAACCGAAATCTTCGAACTCTTCAAATCTTTCAGCTTTAGCTTTGCATATCGGACATATTGGAGGAGGCTCTTCTCTTGCGGCTAGATAACCACAAACTGTACATCTCCAGACTTTGACATCTTCTTTATCGCTCATCAATCCGGAGCTAGAGACCTCTTTTTCTTCATCGATCTCTTTCTCTTTTGCCTCCATCGCTGCCTCTGTTATCTCCGTAGAGCGTCTCTCAGGGATGGGCCCCATTTTAGATGGATCATCAGCTACTTCTTTTGAAACGAAAAGACCGCAGTAACACATACCGTGTTCTTCTACATCAACATCTCTATACTCGCAGGGGCATATTATATCTGAATCATAGGTCTTCACTCCGCTGCCTTCTCTGCATGGACAGGAAGGGTAACCGTACCTTTCGGCGTTCTTCACCAGGCCATCTAACAGATCATCGAGGAGTTCTTTGTCGGGACAAACGTAGTAACCTTTTTCTTCTGCATCTCTCTTGACGTACTCCAACATCTCCTCTTTATCAGTCATCACACAGTGCCTCCTTTATTTCATCCTTTTTAAAGCCGATTATGACCTCTTCACCTTCATCGATGACCAATGTAGGACAGCTCATCTTAGAGTTGTACTCCTTCAACTCCTCTCGGATCCTTTTCTTTTCTTCTCCCTCTAGCTGATCTATATCTATGTATTCATGCTCTACATCTAATGATTTCAATAGATTTTTGACTTTCTTACACCATCCACAGGTACTTATAGTGAAAACTTTAACATCTCTTTCGTCTTTCTCTCCGCTAACATGCTCTTTTGCGCTCATGTTCTTGATATAGAACATTGTGATAAAAAGTTTAGGTAATGACGGAATTGTCAAATCTGTGTAGTAATACCTTTGATTTATCTAAAGATTTAATATATCTTGTTGAATATTTTATATGTGCCTAAAAAATATATATGGGGTAACAAAGTACCCGATTGGGACATGATGAGATCTCAAGAAGGGTCTTTACTCAAAAATC